>DATAPT010000252.1:0-6472 GCA_036265065.1 Candidatus Acidiferrales bacterium
GTTTCGGCGGGCCCTGGAGCTGAATCCAGATTTGCCCGAAGCCGCCATAAACTTCGGTGCAATGCTCGTAAGTTTAAGCCGATGGAGAGAAGCGATCGTCCTGCTTGAGGAAGTGACGCCAAAATTAGAACCGGATGCGCGCGCCGTCGTCGATGCCCTTGCGGAAAATTGCCGGGCGCAGATAGGCTCGATGGCGCAGGGATCAGCAGCGCGCTGAGCGCTTTCCCGACGAGCTCAAATCAGATCAGCGCAATCAGATCAATTTCAATGCGCACGTTTTTAGGAAGCCTCGCCACCTCGACGGTCGATCGCGCCGGAGCGTTCGCCGTAAAATAGCGCGCATATACTTCGTTCATCGCCGCAAAATCGTTCATGTCGGCCAGAAACACCGTGGTCTTCACCACGTGATGCAGGGACGATCCCGCCGCTTCCACCACGCCTTTTAAATTTTGCATGACGCGTTCCGTCTGTACCGTCACGTCGCCTTCGACGATTTGCTGCGTCTTCGGGTCCAATGGAATCTGTCCTGATAAAAAAACAAATCCATTGGCGCGAACCGCTTGAGAATAAGGTCCAATGGCCTTCGGCCCTCGATCCGTTGCCACTGTTTCAATCACGCAATCCTCCTGATCAATAAAAGCTCATTCAAAAGCTCATTCCGCATTTTCAATTTATTTACTTTGTGAGAGGCATAGGCGGGTTGATTTCCAATTCCGATCTGACCTCGCTCACAGGCTTGCCCTTCCAATACTCCACCAGATTTTCCATTGTCGTAAACGATCTGGACCTCATGCGATCGATGTACAGCGTGCCATTCAAGTGATCGATTTCGTGCTGCAAAATCCGCGCGTACCATCCTGAGGCCTCGATCACTCGCGAGACTCCCCACTCATCGAGGCAGTTGACACGCACGGCGCGCGATCGTGAAACCAAAGCGGAAAAACCTGCAACACTGAGGCATCCCTCGAAGAACTCCGCCTTCTCGTCTCCAATTTCCTCAAGAGTAGGATTGATGATTGCATGAAAAGGGACAGGGCGGCGTTCGCGCTCCGCAAGCAACTCATCGGAAACATCTTTGTGATATTCTTCGCGGTCTTCAATCACGGCAAGCTGCAATCCGAGGCCCAGTTGGGGAGCCGCCAGGCCCACGCCGGGCGCTTCATGCATGCACTCGCGCATCGCCTCAATCAGCTTTTGCATTTCACGGCTGCGTATTTCCGCCACGCTCAATTGACGGGCGCGCTGCCGCAACACTGGATTCCCTGCCTGAACGATTTCAATTTTCATGGGATTCGTTATTTACGCATGCAATCCAGCGCATGGCAAGCGCTCCTGAATTTAATTACTGCTTTTGAGGATATACGCGAAGGGTCATGCTGCAAAATGAAATCGTCATTCCCCAAACATTCCGCAACGATCGTCAGCCGTTTTTTCGGGAACGCCTCTGGTATACAAAACTGTGTCCGCCGGCCTGTTTACGTTGAGCAATATAATCGCTCGCGGATTTTTCAGAGAGGCCCTTGTGCACAAAGTCCAGAAGAGTCGCATCGCTGGCGCCGGTATTTTTGACCTCCGCCAGTTTTTCGCCGGAGAGCACAGGTAAGCCCTGCGATCTGCGCTGCGCCACCGCCAGAATTATCTTGTCGGAAAGTCCAGCGAGACGCATGGCGCGAGCCTCGCCGGCCCAGATCCCCAACTCGTTCAGCCGCGCGAGCTCCAAAACCGTTGCCTCTGACGATCCCGAGTTCAGCAGATCGGCGATCGATTGCCCATCTGTGAATGGTGCGTGTCGTTCCCTGGCGAGCTTAATCAGGACGACGCTCGACGGGTCGGTCAGCCCCGCTTCATGCGCCTTCTTTAATTCATTTACTTCCGCGTTGGAAATGCCGAGCGCCTTTAATTCCGGCACGCTATCCAGCCACATGGCCATCTGCTGCGTTTGCTCTGTATCCGCCTTGGGAGCGGATTTGCAGGAACTTAGCAACGCGATGGATGCCAGCAGGAATGCGCACGGCACGCCGCGGCTATGATACCCACGCGATTTACGATGTTGCATTTGATTATTATAACGTATGACGTCAGCAGCAGAATTTGCATGTGTTCGGAAGATTAACTGGACCTTGGTCCCAGGCAGGACAGGCTTCACAAACGGCGGAAAAATTCACTATTTCTGTCATTCCGAGCGGAGCAAGGAATCTCTCTTACCTTGTATTCTTATGATCAGATCGAAGAGAGATTCCTCGCTCCGCTCGGAATGACAGAATAAAATACTCTTTCCGCAACCTGTCCGGCCTGCCCCACTAAAAATGTTAAACGTTATAAAGGCGCTCGACTCCAAACACGCCCGATATTTTGCGAATATTTGCGATGATACGTTCAAGTTGCTTGCGGTCTCCAATTTCCAATGTGAGGTCGATTCTCGCGTGCAAATTATCCGGATGGCTGCCAAGGGTGCGGATGTTCGACCCTGTCTCGCTGATGACCGCCGTAATATCGGCGAGCATTCCGGGGCGATCCTGCGCGCGAATCAACAAAGTGACGGGATAGGTGGATCCCGTCGTGCCGCCCCACTCCACGTCGATTCGCCGCTCCACCTGATACAACAAATTCTGCACGTTGGGACAGGATTTGGAATGCACCGCGACGCCGCGGCCTCGCGTGACGTACCCGACGATTTCGTCCCCGGGAATCGGGTTGCAACATTTCGCGCGGAAAACCATCAAGTCGCTTTGCCCACCCACCTGCAGAGTCGCATCGCCCACGCGCAACATTCGCTTGACGGTCGAAACGAGCCTCGTGGAAGGGTCATCCTTTACGGGCTCGGTTTTAGCCGGAGCGAGCGGCTCGCCCAGCGCGTTGGAAATAATTTGGCGCGCCGAGAATTTTCCGTAGCCCAGATCCGCGAATAAATCTTCCAGTTTCGCGCAGCCATACTCGGTGGCAACGCGTTGCAGTTCCGCCTCGGGTATTTTCTTCAGGCTGCGCCCCAATTGCCGCGCTTCTCTTTCCAGCAGCCGCCTTCCCACTTCTGTCGCCTGGCTTCGCTCGATGGAGGTAATGTGGTGGCGAATCTTGCTGCGCGCCCTCGATGTGCGCACAAAATTCAGCCAGTCCCGGCTCGGCACATGGCCCTTCTGCGTCAGCACTTCGACTACATCGCCATTTGCGAGACTGTGACGCAACGGCACAATTTGCCCATTCACCTTCGCGCCGATGCACTGATTGCCCACTTCCGTGTGTACCGCATATGCAAAATCAACAGGCGTCGCTCCGCGCGGTAACGCCAGAACTTTCCCCTTGGGCGTGAACGCGTAAACTTCCTCGGGATACAAGTCCACCTTCAGCGTGGACATGAATTCCGACGGCTCCTGCATTTCCTTGACCCACTCGATCAGCTGCCGCATCCACAAAATGCGCTGGTCGTCCGCGTCGGAAACATCCTTGCCATCTTTGTACCGCCAGTGCGCGGCGACGCCCTGCTCGGCGATGCGATGCATTTCCTGCGTGCGGATTTGTACTTCAAACGTTTGCCCGGCATGGATCACGGTAGTGTGCAGCGATTGGTAAAGATTGGGCCGCGGCATGGCGATGTAATCCTTGAAGCGTCCCGGCACGGGCCGCCACACTTGATGAATCACGCCGAGCGCCGCGTAGCAATTCCGAATCGTATCGGTGATCACGCGAACGGCCAGCAAATCGTAAATCTGATCCACGGTGCGATGCTGCCGCAAACTTTTCTGGTGGATGGAGTAGAGCCGCTTCACGCGGCCGTCGACTTCAGACGCAATTCCGTTTTCATCCAGCCGCTTGCGAATCGTATCCTTCAAATCCCCTAAAAATGTCTCGAACTCTTTTCGCTTGGAGACAACCGTATTTTGCAGCTCATTAAAAGCCTCGGGCTCCAGATAGCTGAAGGCAATATCCTCCAGCTCTCCGCGGATCAAGCCCATTCCCAGGCGATGCGCGATCGGAGAATAAATATCCAGCGTTTCGCGAGCTATGCGCTGCTGTTTTTCCGGGGAGAGATAACTGAGCGTGCGCATGTTGTGCAGCCGGTCGGCAAGCTTCACGACTACGACGCGCACATCGTTCACCATGGCCAGCAGCATTTTTCTGACGTTCTCAGCTTGCCGCGCTTCGGGAGCAAGCAGGTCCAGCCGGTTAATTTTTGTGACACCTTCGACCAGCGTCGCCGTATCCTGGCCGAAACGCTCCGCGATGCGCTGCGTGGAGACGCGCGTATCCTCCACCACATCGTGCAGCAACGCGGCGCACAGCGTGGTGATATCCAATTTCATGTCGGCGAGAATGTGTGCAACTTCGAGGGGATGCGAAAGGTAAGGTTCGCCCGACTTGCGCAACTGCGAGCGGTGCTGCTCGGCGGCAAAGTCAAAGGCGCGCCGCAACACTTCAATATCTGTGGCTGGGCGATTCTGCCTGACTTTTTCAACCAGCTCGAGAAAACGCAGCTGCAGCGCTTTCGTTGTGCGTTCTGTCTTGCCGCCAACGCCAACCAACGAAGACAGGCCAACCGGCTTTTCAAGCGAAGACATTGCCATCTATTTTATGACTATTTGATGCCCAGGGGGAGAAAAGAGTTCCGGGAGTGCCCTGGGCGTTGCGGGTGGGCACCCAGGGGTAATTTTATAGTTATCCTGCCTCTCATCAACGGGATGGCAAACAGCGCTATTCAATTTTCGCTTTCAAGCTTAAAGTATTTTGCGGCAGCGAGGAAAAATAAACTGTTCACAAAATGTTTTTCATCGTTTTTTCATTTAAATTTCGGCACACTCGTCCCACCTGAGACGGCACTTTCTCGCCTCTTCGCGTCCACAGAGGAACACCTTTCATGCTATTGACCGATCTGGCTCAATGGAAACCGGGCAGCGGGAATGAGCCTGTCACTGTAGTCGTCGGCTCGGGCGCGATTGGACTGTATGCCGCGAGCGAACTGGCGAAGCGCGGAAAGCGCGTGCTCGTAGTCGAGTCCGGCGGGGAGCACCTCGGTGGTTTCGTTGCGGACTCGTACAACTCCATTGGCGTGCCGCACGATGGAATCAGCGTTGCCCGGAGCAGGAGCCTGGGCGGAACGACGAATCTCTGGGGCGGGCAACTGGTGGAATTCCAACCAGCCGATTTTGATGGCCGCGATTGGCTTCCGGGAAGCGCCTGGCCCGTAAAATATGACGAAATATCGCCATACTATCGCAAGGCGTACGAAAATCTTGGGTTGCATCGCGAAACGCATGACGATGATGCCGTCTGGAAAAGTGTGTCGGCGGAACGACCGCAAATCGGCGACGAATTCGAAGTATTTCTCACACGCTGGCTGAAGATTCCCAGCTTCGCCATCCTGTTCGCGAAGCAATATGAAGCCAGCGAAAAGTTTTCCGTCCTAACGGGTTACACGGTAATCGGATTCGAAGGCACGGGCGAACGCATCACCGGCGTGTGCGTCGTGGACTTGGCCGGGAAACGCCACACGATTGCCGGCGAAACTTTCATTCTTGCCGCCGGCACGATCGAAAATTCGCGGCTACTCCTTCAAGCTGCGACGGACGAAACGTGGCCCTGCCCTTGGCGGCAAAATCAGAATATCGGAAAATATTTTTTGGATCATCTGGGCTGCAAGGCCGCAACGGTAAAGCCCAACGATACGCGCAAATTTTTCGATACTTTTTCCACCATCTGGAAAAACGGGCACAAATACCAGCCGAAATTTCGTCTGCGCAACGATGTTCTTATGCGCGATCCCATCCTCAACGTTCAGGGATTATTCGGGTTTGAGAGTTCCGTGTCCGAAAATCTGGTGTATCTGAAGCAATTTGTGAAAGCGGCGGTTTATAGCCGCAAAATCGAAAACTTTGGCGACGTTTTTAAAAACGTTGCCGCCTGCTCAAAATATCTTGTGCCGCTGATGTGGCGGTATGTGAAGGATCACCGCGTATTTGTGCCTAGCGCTTCAAAAATTTCTTTGCTCATTCAAGCTGAGCAGCCTCCCCTTGCGGAAAGTTGTCTCCGGCTGGATCGCAGCGTGACAGATACATACGGATTGCATCGAGTCACGCTGGATTGGCGATGGAGCGGAAATGAGCAGGCATCCATTGCCGAGTTCACGCGTCGCGCCGATGCCGCATTGCAGCATGCCGGTCTCGCCACCCTTGAGATCGAGCCGGGCTTAAAAGCGATGGACCCAAATTTCATGCAAACCGTAAAGGACACATACCATCAGGGCGGTGGCACGGTGATGGCTGCCTCTGAACGGGATGGCGTCGTGGACCGAAATCTGAAAGTGTTTGGAACCGCCAATCTGTATGTGGGAGGCGCAAGCACATTTCGCACGGTGAGCAACGCGAATACGACATTTACTGCCCTGGCGTTCACGACGCGTTTAATTGAGCAGTTATGCGAATAATTAAATGTGCGGCCAAATGCCGCAGATCACAGCTGTAGCCCGCCTCTTCAGAGGCGG
>DATAPT010000253.1:0-1588 GCA_036265065.1 Candidatus Acidiferrales bacterium
CCCTCATAGGACGCAGCGCTAATGACGCGCTTTCGCGGATCGTAGTCTGGCGAATGAAGAACCGCAGCGGCGGCAACGCGCTCGTCACCATTGATGACTCCGGCTTTCTCCTTACCCTCCGGCGGTTTCAGGAACTTACGCTGGAAGATTGGCGGCTCTGTTTCGAGCGCGAAGGCGCGGAAGAGGATTTGCGTTTGGCCCTGCGCGGATCGGAATTGGTAAAATGGCAGTTCCGTGGCGTCGCCCAAACTGGATTGATGGTGCCGCGGAATTACCCGGGTCATCAGCGCGCGCGCAAACAGATGCATTGGAGTACGGAAACAATTTTTCGCGTGCTGGAAGCACACGAGGCGGATCATCCCCTGCTTGAGGAGGCATATCGGCAGGCGACGCAGATTTTTCTCGATGCCGAAGAAGCAAACGCGTTTCTCGATCGGGTCCAGCATTTCGACTGGCGATTGCGCGAACTGCCAGTGGTCTCGCCATTTTCTTTCCCGATTTATGCCAGCAAAATCAAAGAAACCATGATGCTGGAAGATCCGACCGTGGCAGTGGAGCGAATTTATCGCGAGTTGTATGCGCGCGTGCGGCAAATCGCGACCGCTAACGATAATCAAACAATTGCCACGATCCGATAGATGAAGTTCAAGGACCACTTCTCCGGTCATGCGGCCGAGTATGCGAAGTTTCGCCCACATTATCCGGATGAACTGTTCGAACATCTGGCCTCCATTTCGCCGCGAGACGAACTGGCGTGGGATTGTGCCACCGGCAACGGCCAGGCCGCCGTGGGGTTGGCCCGACACTTCGAGAAGGTAATTGCGACCGACGCCAGTGCGCAGCAAATCGAAAGCGCGGAGCCAGATAAACGGATCAGCTACCGGTTGGCCCCGGCGGAAGCGAGTGAAATCGATTCAACTTCAGTCGACCTAATCTTGGTCGCGCAAGCGCTGCATCGGTTCGATCTCGATCGGTTTTTCACGGAGGCAAAGCGAGTATTAAAAGACGACGGCGTGCTTGCAGTCTCCAGCTACAAGGTTTTGGAGATCACGCCGGAAATCGACGTGATCATTTGGAAATTTTATCGCGAAACGACCGGGCCTTTCTGGCCACCCGAGCGTAATTTAGTCGAGACTAACTACAGGGACATCCAATTTCCATTTCCGGAACTACCACACCGCCAGTTTGAAATGAGAACACGATGGAATCTGAACCAGCTACTGGGTTACCTGCGGACGTGGTCGGCCACGCAAAGGTTTATCGCTGCACGCGGCTTTGATCCGGTCGATTCACTCGCGCAAGAATTAGGAATGGGTTGGAAAAATCCGGAAGAGGTGCGCGAAATAAAATGGCCATTGCATTTACGAGTTGGCGTTCGGCAAAGGTGCTGACCGGTTCACTGAAACGGCCGGCAATCGCGTGCCCTCACGCTCATGAATATGATTGTGAGCATGAACAAAAAGGAAAGAGGCGGGCCTTGCGACCCGCCCCTCCCCTGTCTTTGAGCAGCTTCTCCTTAGCTATTGCTCTGTGACACAACCCTCAGTGGCTATTGTTTTGAGAGACAACTTCGTTCAACTTGAAGATC
>DATAPT010000254.1:0-5462 GCA_036265065.1 Candidatus Acidiferrales bacterium
CTCCGTGAAAATTTTTGATGTGAAATACCGGGCGTCGCATCGAAGCGCGATGGAGCCCTCCTGGTCTCGCTGTGCGGATTTAATACTCGAACCGAAAGTTGGGCACATCGAATGGAACGATTTTTCTCGCGTGGACGAAGCCGTTGCAGCGGGCGCGGAAGCCATGCGGGCCGCGATTCCCTCTATCCGGCAAATTCTGGAGCGAAAGCAACAATTGCACGCTGCTCAAAGGCTGCCATGGAACCCAGAGCGGGGATTAACCCTGTGAAAACCTCGACGTTTATGCGAAACCTGATTGCTATTCTCGCGCTGGAATGGGAACTTGGCAGCCAAGACCCGGTCATTTTCTGCTACCGTATAGGCGTGCAGCCTGCGCGGGTTTTTCTGGGACGATTTGGCAAGCGCCGGCAACCAGAATAGGGGTGCGGGCTTTCATCAAGCTGCCTGCGTCAAAACATCATGGCGTCGATCCAACAAATCCTTCATTTCCTCTTCAATGTAAAAGGCCTGATCGAATGGGGCGGCACGCTGCTGGTGTGCGGCATTGTTTTTATAGAGACAGGATTCTTCGTGGGCTTTTTTCTGCCCGGCGATTCCCTGCTGGTCACGGCGGGCGTGTTCGCGGCCTCCGGACAATTAAATATTGCGGAGCTTCTGCTGCTCGTTCCGATCTGCGCGATTGTCGGCGATCAAATTGGCTACTGGATCGGCCGCAAAGCGGGGCAAACTCTCTACCGCCGCGAGGATTCGTTTATATTCCGCAAGAAACATTTGCAGCGCGCTCACGATTTTTATGAAAAGTACGGCGGAAAAACCGTAATCCTCGCGCGTTTCATTCCCATCGTCCGGACATTTTGTCCCCCTGTTGCCGGTGCAGCACAGATGCCCTACAGCCGCTATCTTGCCTATGACGTGGCCGGAGGAATTCTCTGGGGCGGTGGCATGATTCTCGGCGGCTACACTCTTGGCCGGCAAATTCCGAACATCGGCCAGAACATTCACTACGTCATCGCCGTGGTCATTTTCTTGTCATTGCTTCCACCTGCCATCAGCGTGCTCCGGTCCCGATCTTCCGGTACCGCAACCTCTGCATCCGTTTCTGAGCGCCCGCAGCCTGAGAATGAGTAGCCATGCCGATTCTCGGCCCACCCATTGAAAAGATTCCCCACGCGATTATTTTCGATATTGGCCGAGTGATTATTGGCGTTGACCTGTCTCGCTCCATGGGAGCGCTGGGCCACCGCGACGGCCTGACACACACGCAGGTTCTGCGCGACCTGGAATCGGATAAACTCTGGCTCGATTGGCAGGAAGGCCGTATGGCGCCGCGTGACTGGCACGCGCACCTAACCAGGAAACTAGGGTTTTCCTATTCGTTTGAAGAATTCTGCACGATCTGGAATAGCGTCCTGCATCCCGACCCCATCTTGCCGGATGCGCTGTTCGAGCAGCTCGGGAAAAATTGCAATCTGGCGCTGCTTTCCAATACCGATCCGATTCACGTCGCGCATTTTGAAGCGAATTATTCTTTTGTGCGTTACTTTCACAAGCGTGTTTACTCCTGCCGCGTCGGATCGAGCAAGCCCTCGCCCATCATTTTTCATCACGCGCTACGCGAAGCCTCGGCCATGCCGGATGAAGCGATGTTCATTGACGATCTACGCGGCAACGTGATGGCCGCCGCCACCCTGGGCATCAACGCGTTTCATTTCACGACTGCCGATGATTTGCTTGCCGAATTTTCACGTCTGGGTCTTTGGAATCCCTGAGTTCCTCGTGGCATAGGATTCAGCCTCTGCGCATTTAGGCCTTGCAAGGCCTAAACCCGCACAGGCTGAAGCCTATGCCACTTAAAGCAAAACTTACTTCGCCTCAGGAGTGGACCACAGCAGCTTGCGATCTTTTCCGTAGAGGCTGATTGAGGCGGCAGTAGTTTGCTTCGGCTGCTTTCCTTTTGCGGCCTGCAGGCCATTGCCTATGCTGGTGGTGAAACCATCGGCGTCTGACATTTCGAATGAAGTTCCTGCCGGGGCCACGGCCATGCGGGCCTGGATGTCGGGGCGTTCGCCCACCAAAGAAAGCTGAGAGCCGTTGCCGCTCAAAACGCTGATGGAAACTCCGGCCTTGTGCTGCGGGTCAGACATGAGCAGGAGCGGGCCTTGCGGGGCGCCATCATTGAGGGAGAGAGTCACGAGCGCTGTTCCAGCCTCGTCCCGCAATTTTAGGCCGGGACCCGTGCCTGTCATGGAAAGTTCCGCGCGCACCTTGCCGTTCGAATCTTTCAAGACGAAGCTGTGCGCTTCGATCTGCTCTGGCGTCACGGGAGCCGCGGGCGTTGCAGCGGCTTTGGGCGCTGTCTTTTTGGTCTGTTTGGTTTGCCCCAGCAGGCTCACCGAAATAAATGCGATCAGCACTGTGAGTGCGCCCAGCTTAAGTCGGCGATTTTGCTTTTCCAGGCGTTCGATTCGAATTTCCAGTGATGTTTTCTCGCGAATGTTTTCCATGACTCCCCCAATCCATTCATCTTAGCAATGCGATAATTGAATCAATACATGAGAAAACTCGCTCGGAACGTATTGCAAACTATCCGGGGTGTGGGGAAACCATATCCGCGAGAAATTTCAGAGGCAAAGCATTTTGTGACAGTATGACTGGTTGGAAATATGGACGGTTTTGTCCGGTATGTATTTCTTAAATTTACAAATCAACTTACATCGTTGATTCCTAAACTCCTAACGGGTTGCGGATAAATACACCTTATCTGTCATTCCGAGCGAAGCGAGGAATCTCTCTTCGATTTAGATATAAGAATACAATGAAAGAGAAATTCCTCTCTTCGCTCGGGATGACACAAAAAAAGACTTTTTCCGCGACCTGCTAGACAGCGAAATAGTTTGCCATTCGAATTCATGCTCTGCATTACATGGGCAATATCCAGAAAACTCATTAATCGCGTAAACTTTTCATAGAGGAAAAAAACCAGAAAATCGGGGCAAGGCTGTATCTCCTTGCTGTTCAATTTGATACCGACACCCTGTCCGAATGGCCACTTGGCGTTTCGCGTGCATATCTATCAAGAGGAAAGGGTATTTAAAAGGGGGATGACCTATGACTGATATGAATGACAATTCCGTGACCGTAAGTCGTGGCGTACCTGGCTGGGTTGTTGCGATCATTGCGGCATTGGGTGTTGTGGCCGT
This sequence comes from Candidatus Acidiferrales bacterium, assembly GCA_036265065.1. Lineage (GTDB taxonomy): Bacteria > Acidobacteriota > Terriglobia > Acidiferrales > UBA7541 > Palsa-360. The sequence continues at coordinate 3,201 of DATAPT010000254.1, forward strand.
TGTAGGGCTGGTAATGGCTCACAACGCGTCCATGCAAGCGCAGGATATTCAGCAAGCGTTGGAAGCCAAGGCGAAGACCATGCAGACCGATTTCGCCGGACAGATCTCACAGTTGCAACAGCACCAGTCTCAGGCCGATACGGCCAATGCTGGTTTGACAAGCGACTTGAGCGTGGTGACCAAGCGACTGCGTTTGACCCAAACCGACCTGAAGAAGGCGCGGGACGAAGCTGAGGCCATCCGTACGGAAGATCAGCAGAAGATTGCCGAAGTCGATGCCGCCGCCAAGACCGAACTTGCCACCAAAGCCAGCACGGATGACGTGAAGGGCGTGGACGGCAAAGTGGATGGTGTCCGCTCAGACCTGAATGGCACGCAGAATGACCTGAAAATGGCGCGCAGCGAACTGGGAACGTTGATTGCGCGCAACCACGAGGACGTGGAACAGCTTCGCCACCTCGGCGAGCGCGACTACGTCGAATTCACGATCGATGCCAAGAACAAGCCTGTGAAGGTCGGCAGCTTTATGGTCGAACTCCGCGGGACGAACCCGAACAAGAAACGCTATAACGTTTCCTTGATCGTGGACGATTCGCGCATCGAAAAGAAGAACCTGCCTGTCAACGAACCCATCTTCTTCCATCAGGGCAATGATCGCCGCCCGCTGGAACTGGTGGTGAACACCGTTGGCAAGGATAAAGTCACCGGCTACATCAGCGTGCCGAAGGCCAATGGCTCGCAGTCTGCTGCCAGCGACTAGGTTTGGTTTAGATTCGCAAGGATGGGACACGGGCGCCGCTCACGCGGCGCCTTTTTTTTGTGGCATAGGCTCCAGCCTGTGGGGTTTCGTCCCTGCAAGGACAAAACCCCGCAGGCTGAAGCCCGCGCCACTCAAACCTGCCCTTCCATGACGCGCTCACTCACGTTACACTGTTTAGTGTCTTGCTTGCCCCTCGCCATCTGATTTTTTCCGCACTTGAAGGAGCGCTGGTCGACCCTCGCACGGAGTCTTATGCGGGGGCGGAGGACGCTTTATTTGAACTCGAGCAGCGGAAAATTCCATACGTTTTGCTGACGTCCCGCACGCGCGAAGAAATTGATCCCATTCGCCGTAAGCTGCAGCACAATCATCCGTTCGTTACGGAAAATGGGGGCGGGATTTTCTTTCCGGACGGTTACTTCAGTTTAAAAATACCGGGAGTGGTGCGCACGGCGCGCTACCTGAGCATTGCGCAGGGACGGCCTTACGCGGAAGTTTGCGAGGCGCTCGACGACATCGCGGAGGAGTGCTCCGTGGGAGTCGCAGGGTTTCACCACATGAGCTCGCGTGAGATCGCGGACAATACGGGCCTAAAACCCCGCAACGCCGAATTGGCGCGAGCACGTGAATTTGACGAGCCATTTTATTTTACGTCCGCGGATGAGAAAGCGATTGCTCATTTTGTTGCAACTGCGCGCGCCAAGGGATATGAGGCGCGGCAGGGACCGACGTTCTGGCATTTTTCTTCCAAGTGCGACACGGCACGCGCCGTCCGCACTCTTTCCCAACTGTTCCGCGAAGCGACCCACATCAAGCTGACTCTGGTGGGCGTAGGCGCGAGCGATCTGGATCTTCCGTGGCTGAAGGCCGTCGATCATCCGATCCTTTTGCCCGCGCCGGGACAGGGTTCGGAAGTGTCGGGACAAGCGATGGAAAATCCTGGCCGGACGAAAACAATTGTCATGGGAGATGCGCCTGGACCGAAGGGGTGGGGGCGAACAATTCTGGATATTATCGGATAGTCTTAGGAATACCAGTACTTCATAGGGAAGAATATTGTTTCACAGAGTGGTAATCCATCTGTCCTTTAATGCTTTTCACCGCGCAAAATTATTCCACGCAAATTCAAAGAAGCAAAACTAACAGACACGTCCGCAACGCTTTACAATATTTTTCGCGCGCTTGACCGGCTTGGCCCTTGTCGTGCGATTAGATTTACGTATCGCGGCGTTGAACGTTGCCTTACGACACCGGTATTTTTGTTCAAGTGCAAGCTGGCAGCGATCGTGACAATTATTTGACGCGCCGCTCAAAATGAACTAAGTTTCAGTCCGACTGAACTTCGCCTTTGTGCTTTTCCCCACCGGGGGGAATGAGCAGGGCGGCGTGGACGCTCCTGCGCCGCCCTATTTTTTTCTGACACTTTCCGCTGGACGATATGAACGTCCGCCGAGCTCGAGGCATCCCGTGCAATGTGCGAGCAATTCTGGAGGAATTTCGTG
>DATAPT010000255.1:0-5378 GCA_036265065.1 Candidatus Acidiferrales bacterium
GACGAAAATTACGCAATCCGTGAAGCCCGCGCCGCAAGGCGTGAAGGCCGTCACCGCAACGCGCGATGTGGCCATGATCGCAATTGCCGGTCCTGGCATTATCGGAGTGCCGGACATCGCCGCGCGGATTTTTTCGGCCACGGCATCGGCGCATGCGAACATCGTGATGATTTCGCAGTCATCCTCGCAGGACAGCATTTGTATCGTGGTGCAGGCCGCCGATGCAACGCGCACGGAAGAGGCATTGCGCGCTGCCTTGTACGACGATGTCCACCAGCACGACCTCGATCACATCAAGGTGATCCGCAATGTGGCAATCGTCGCGGCCGTCGGCGAAAACATGGCGGGAACGCCGGGCATCGCAGGCCGCGTTTTCAGCACGCTCGGCAAAGAATCGATCAACATTATCGCCATCGCGCAAGGATCGTCAGAGTACAACATTTCATTTCTTGTGGAATCGAGCGGAATGGAAAGAGCCGTGAAGGCGCTGCACCAGGCCTTCGGCCTTGGCAAGCAGGAAAAAAGTGACGATGCGCGCACGACGGTGCAAGTCACATCGTAGGAAAAGTCCCGGAGGGACGAAATAAAGTAGCCCACCGTTTTAACGGTGGGTAGCTCATGCGGAAAAATAAAGCCCCGTAGGGACGGCACAAATGTTTGAGCATGTGTGCCGCCTCTACGGGGCTAATTTTTTACCGCGCGTGAATACCCACCACTTCCGTGGTGGGCTATGTTTTTCCGTCCCTCCGGGACTTTCTTTTTCTTCGATCTCAGGCACGCGTGAACGTTGCGTTGCCGGGATCGGCGGCGGGCTCTACTTTTGCGCGGCCATTCGCGGATAAATGTTCAAGGATCAGGTAGACGCTCTCAGCGGAATCGGCAACGCCGATTGCACCTGCAATTTGCGTGGCGGTTTGCGGCGTGCCGGACAGCGCCGCGTGCGTTTTCGCTTGCAGGCTGAGCACGGCTGCCGCAGCCTTTTTCCCCGCTTCAACGCCCGGCTGGTGATACGCGTTAATGCGAATTAACGACGCGTAGAGGCCTACGGCGCGCTCAAAAAGCGCGATCAGCGCACCAATCGTGCGCGCTTCGACGCGACGCACTGTAATCGTCATGGACTGGCGGTCGTTTCCATAAAGCGCCTCGCGCGTGCCGATGTAAAAACCGTCCAGGTAATCTCCGGTCGTAACGCCGGGCTCGACTTCCAAAGACGAGCCTCCGGATTCGAGGACGCGCACAAACGTAACGAAGAAATTGTTCACGCCGTCGCGCAATTGCTGCACGAATGCGTGCTGGTCCGTGGAGCCTTTATTTCCGTACACCGCGATTCCCTGCTCGACGCGCTTGCCATCCAGATCAAGTTGTTTGCCGAGCGACTCCATCACCAGTTGCTGCAAATAGCGGCTGAAAAGAAGCAGCCGATCTTTATACGGAAGAACGACCATGTCTTTCTTGCCCTTACCGTCTGTCGCCACGTACCACATCAGCGCCATCAGAGCCGCTGGGTTGCGTCGCGTATCGTGAATGCGCGTGGCCGCGTCGCAATCCGCCGCGCCCGCGAGCATGCGCACGATGTCGATTCCCTGCAAAGCCGCGGGAAGCAGGCCCACCGCGGACAATTCGCTGGTGCGTCCGCCAACCCAATCGAACATGGGAAAACGCGCGAGCCATCTTTGCGAGTCGGCGAGCTTGTCGAGGTGCGATCCGGCCATGGTGACGGCCACCGCGTGTTCCGCGAAATTCAGATGGACGTCACGATACGCTTCGGCGACCACGAGCATGCCGTTGCGCGTGTCGGGTGTTCCACCGCTTTTGCTGGTTACGATAACAATCGTCTCGGAAAGAACGTCTTTCAAAATATCCACCATGCGCTGAATGCCGTCGGGGTCCGTGTTGTCGATGAAATGGATTGTCATGAGGTCCGAAGCGGGGCCTCCGAGCGCATCGCCAACAAACATTGGCCCCAGAGCCGAGCCGCCAATCCCAATGGCCAGCACTTGCGTAAATCGGTCCGCGTTTCGCGGCCTGATTTTTCCGGAGTGAACGTCAGCGGCGAATTTTTGGATGGATTCGACAGTACCCGCGATTTCCAGGGCAATTTCTTTGGTGGGGGCGGTCTGTGGCGCGCGCAGCCAGTAATGCCCGACCATGCGTTTTTCGTCAGGGTTGGCAATCGCGCCGCTTTCGAGAGCGTCCATTTCTTGGAATGCTTTTTGCATCACAGGTTCCATCGACTTGAGAAATGCGTCGTCGAAATGCATGCGGCTGATGTCGAGTGAGAGGTCAAGTGAATCCACGTGGCAGTAATACTGGCGGTAGCGTTTCCAGAGCTCTGACGCGTCCATAAGTTCTCCTGGCTTGAAGTAGCGCGGGCTTTAGCCTACGGGGGTTGGTCCTTGCAAAACCTAAAATCCGCAGGCTGAAGCCCGCGCCACTGAATTCTTATTTTTTGGATAACTGGATTTGTTCCTTAGCCGCTGCGACAACATTTTCAACCGTAAACCCGAAATGCTTTTGCAGCGCCTTGATCGGTGCGGAAGCGCCGAAGCTGTGCATGCCGATCTTGTGTCCTGACGCGCCTACGTAGCGGTCCCAGCCAAACACTGTGGCCATTTCCACGGACACGCGAGCCTTGACGGCCGGCGGCAATACGGAATCGCGATACGCCTGATCCTGCTTCTCGAACAAATCCCACGAGGGCATGCTGACGACGCGCGCCTGAATGCCTTCTTTCGCGAGCTGCTCGTAGGCTTCGACGCACAACGAAACTTCGCTGCCGGTGGCGAGGAGAAGCACGTCGGGAGTTGCACCGGGCTTGTCCGCGAGAACGTAGGCGCCACGCGCGAGGCCTGAAGCGGCTGCATATTTCGTGCGATCAAAAGTGGGAAGCGCTTGCCGAGTTAGAACTAACAACGCGGGCTGGTCCTGCAACTGCATAACAACCTTCCAGGCTTCAGACACTTCATTCGCGTCCGCAGGTCGCAACGTGAGCATGTCGGGTGTGGCGCGCGCAATCGCGAGATGCTCAATCGGCTGATGCGTCGGCCCATCTTCGCCAACTCCCAACGAATCGTGCGTCAAAATGTAGATTACCGGCATGCCCATCAACGCGCTGAGTCGCATGGCGCCGCGCATGTAATCGGTGAACACAAAAAATGTGGCGCCGAAGGCACGCACTTTGGTCTGAGCCATGCCATTGATCACCGCGCCCATGGCATGTTCGCGGATGCCGAAATGCAAATTGCGCAGCCCATAATTGCCCGCCTGGAACCCCTTGGCATCCTCAAATGAGAGCAAAGTTTTGGTCGACGGCGCGAGGTCGGCCGAACCGCCAATCATCCACGGCACATTTTTGGCAATCGCATTTTCAACTTTGTTCGACGAATCGCGCGTGGCCAGTCCCTTGGCGTCGGCGGAAAACACCGGAACATCCTTGTCCCAACCGGTCGGAAGTTCACGGTATTGCATTAGCTTGATTTCGTTCGCCAAATCGGCATGGGCGGTGCGGTATTCGGTTTGCGTCGAGGTCCATCGATCGTGTTCCGTTTTTCCGCGCGCGCCGATTCCCTTTTGAAAATGTTCAAATACGCCATCCGGAATCAAAAACTTTGCGTCTTCGGGCCAGCCGTAAAAACGCTTGGTCAGCTTAACTTCTTCTTCACCGAGCGCCTCGCCATGGGCCTCCTTGGTATCTTGTCTGTGAGGTGATCCGTACCCGATATGGCTGTTCACGATGATGAGAGTCGGCCTGTCTTTCGTGGAGAGAAACGTGCGCAGTCCTGCGCGAACCATATCCAGATCGTTGGCGTCCGTGACGCGCGTGACATTCCAGCCGTAGCCGGCAAATCGCATGGCCACGTCTTCATCGAATGCCAGAGGCGTGCCGCCCTCGATCGTGATGCGGTTGCTGTCGTAAATCCAGCACAGGTTGGAAAGTTTTAAATGCCCTGCTAGAGAAGCGGCTTCGCTGGAAACGCCTTCCATCATGCAACCATCGCCGCCCAGCGCATAAACATTGTAATTGTAAACTTCTTCAAACCCCGGCTGATTATATCGTGATGCGAGCCATTTTCCCGCGAGCGCCATCCCAACGCTATTCGCGTAACCCTGGCCGAGCGGGCCGGTGGTGGTCTCAACACCCGTGGTCAGGTGCGATTCCGGATGCCCGGGGCAACGGCTGCCAAGTTGCCGAAAATTCTTGATGTCTTCCAGGCGAACTGCGGGCCCGCTTAGAATTTCGAGATTTTTGCCAACCTCTTTGACGCCGGCAAGATGCAGAAGTGAATACAGCAGCATGGAAGCGTGGCCCGCGGAGAGAACGAACCTATCGCGATTCGGCCATACTGGATCATTGGGATCGTAGCGCAAAAATTCCTGCCACAAGCAATACGCAACTGGCGCCATGCCCATGGGCGTTCCGGGATGCCCGGAATTCGCGGCCTGCACTGCATCCATGGAAAGAGTGCGGATCGTATTGATGCAGAGCATATCCATCGGCGAGGTGGAGGTATTTTGCATGGAAGCGGTTTTGTCCGTTACGCTCATCCTTACTCCTTGGCTGGGCCCGGAATGGGTCTCCATTCCCTGGGCTTATTAGATTACTACTTTAGCCCAAAGCGTAACCCGCGCGAAATGCCGAATCGAAAGTCGAAAATTTAACGCTAAAGTCGGCTCTGTTAACATCCTCAAACAATTGCCCAATTGCTGTAGCCCGCCTCTGAACAGGCAGGCTACAGTAGATCGCCTCAACCTGTTTCTCTCATGGAATTATGTGTTTCCTGGGAACGCCAATCTCCTGATTGGCGATTTCTCACGCGCCAATCAGGAGATTGGCGTTCCCGGTTTTGCCCCATCGGCTTATCAGTTCATCGGTCATCAGTGAAATTTCTTAAACCTGGAAGTGTTATTGATCAGAGGTGAAACGCAAAGGTCCGGGTGCACCTCTATTACATTGCCGTTTTTCGGTGAGAGGAAATGAACGAAGATTGGCTTGCCCTTATTGATCTTAGCGATTGGCATTCAGCCTGGAAATAGAATCACAATTTGGCGAGAGCTGAATTTGCCATCGCCTGAGGCGGCTGATTCATCCCGTTTTTTTGACTTATCTCGGACAGAATCCTGGAGTATGATGCGCGCCATACAGTCGTATGCAAGCATAGCGATATTTTCCGGGGCATGTTCCTTGCCTTGATTTGGTCCACTGCAAAAATTCGCGAGTAAAGGAGCACTATGTCTAAAATTCGCAAGCGTTCTTTCGCACCTAAAGAAAATGCAGAAGAACTGAATGTAACGCGCAAAGCGTTTAGCCGTCGCGCAATGCTCAAAAGCGCGGCGGGCGCAGTTGTGGGAGCGACTGCGGCAGGGATCGCCGGGAAAAT
>DATAPT010000256.1:0-4939 GCA_036265065.1 Candidatus Acidiferrales bacterium
AACCAGCTTGTCGAAAACGTAAACGGGTTCCGCAATTTCCCCGTGAATCTCCTGGCCGGTTTTTCTAATACGAACTTCTTTATCCAGCAACACGGGCAGCGGGGTGCCAGCCGATATATTTAATTCAATGACTTCTGGCGATGCCGGAGTCGACGTCACGGCACGTGTGTGAATTTCCTGTGCGGACAACAAGATGGGAGAACACAGAACCAGCGGGAAAATGAAGGAGCAATTGCGCATAGAAGCTTCTCGCTCAAATGTTACTCACGCTAAATGTAACCTGCGGACGTTCGACGCGCCTGCCGGCAATGCCTCCAACGAAAATGCCGATAGAACGCTTAGTTAGAGATGCATTGAAATGAGCCGATGTTGTATCCAGGATGCCTGACCAGGTCACCCCGGGAACGGGACTGTGCCGCCCGCGGTTTAATACTCGGTAAAACAAGGCGAGGTTGCCGGGATGGCAAAAGACTTCAAAGCATAGTTGGCGCGATTTGCAATTGGGTTGCCTGGGACCGCCAATCTCCTGATTGGCTCGATGGGAAAAAGCGCCAATCAGGAGATTGGCGGTCCCAGGGAAGGCAAGAAACGCGGGCTAAGTCTGGCGGCGTCGTAAGGCTGCAGCGCGGGAGGGCGGGATCGCGTTGGGCAGTAAATTATTGGTTGGGCGGAGGCGGAATGATCGCAGAGGCTGCAGGTTTGGGAGCTGCGCGGAGTACAAAATAATTGCGGGCGAATGCAGAGTACGTCGTTCCCGCGTCAACCACGACGGCTTGCACGGTGTAACGGCCTGCCGCCAGATCCGCGAGGGGAATGCTCAGCCGGAAAGAAGCGGTGCGACTCTTGTCGTCATATTCCGTTGCGGCCACCATGGGCGTGTCGGAAAGACGAATCCCGTTGCGGAAAAAAACGAGGCCCGCGCGGATTGTATCCGCGTCCGCTTTTTGCGGCACATAAGCCTGGAAGAAAATGTAGAGCGTTTGATCGCCGCTGAACACGCGCGTAACGCTGGGAATTATCCGCTCGCCGCCCAGGTCCAGCGGAGACGATTTCATTTTGGCGTCCTGCGCGAGGGCCTGCGTTTTAATCTGCGCCGTGTTCTGCAGAGCCTGCACCTGGCTGGAGAGCAGCAGGGAACTCAACTGCAAGCGATCGGGTTGCGGCGGCGCAAGCGAAAGCTTCTGCTCGAATGTGCCAATTCTTCCGGACTCATTTTCCCGCGCCAGAAATTTAAGTTTGTAATCGCCCGGGGAAAGAATGATGCCGCCTTGATAGATCAGGGCACGCTGTTGCAAATCCTGGAAATGCTCGGCATCGATCTTCACCGTGATGGTGTCACGCAGAGCGCCCACCACACGATTTGATTTTGCGTCGCGCACTTCGGCCGCGAAATCAAAAGAAGTTTCGTGGCTGCCACGTTTTTGCGCCCATTGCAGCGCGCTAGGCGCGAGCTTTGCGGAGATGGGCACAAAAATCTGGTTCGCATTCAACCGGAAATCCGACGTTTCGACGACCACCGGCAAGTCCTCTTCAGGATTATCGGATTGAAAGGCGTTTTCAAGCTGGCGTTCCCGGTCTTCCGTGGTGAAGACGCCGAAATTTTTTGCCGCGTAATAGCCTTCCCGAGCGCGAATGCGGGCGCCTGAAGGAAGTTGATCGACCTTCACATGAATGCGGCGCCACGCGCCATCGTTTGCGGCGTTTGTACTGTAATAGCCGACGAGGTAGTAGCCGGAAGTATCGTTTTGCACGCTCTGAAATACCTTGCCGAAATCGCCAACGTCAAAAAACGATCGCCCACCCGTGTCACCCGCGAGAGTTGCAAGCGTTTCGCGCGAATCCTGGCGCGATTGGCTTTGCGAAATAACGGTCGCGCCGGTGAACATCGCATTTCCCCCCGACGCGCCCATGCTGGCATCGCCTCCGGGAGTTGCCGTCATCAGTCCATGCGAGTCGACTGTGTAGATGGAAACATTCGAGCGATTCGCGGCATTGGTTGCGGCAATCAGTTCGGAGCGGTTTTCCTCGCCTGTCTGGGTAATGCCGCTGGTGAATTGAACTATCGATTTTTTCCCGGGAACGTTTTCCAGGATTTCGCACAAGGATTCGATGGCCGCGAGTTTCCGGTCCGTATTGAAAACATTAAATTCGGTGTCATCCGCGACGAACGCCGCGCCAGTATCTTCCGTGATGGCGGTTTCTCCATTCGCGGCCGTGGCGGCATCGGCCAGTTGCGAGAGCGCGGCTTCATGCCCTGGTATGAGCGCGTCGACGGATTGCTTAAGAAGTTCGCGATCGTTGGTGAAATTTGCGATGACCTTCATTGTGTTGCCAAAAGCCACGATGCCCACGAGGTCCGCGGGCGTCATCTGCTCAAGTAAATATTTCTGCGCCGCGCGCGTTGACCGCAATAAATCTTCCGATTGCAGCGAAGTGAGGTCAAAGAACAACACAATCATGCGATGATCGCGCACCACAGCTTTGATTTCTTCCGGTGTGCTGACCGTGCCGAGCGGGACGGTGACCGGGGATGTGTCCCCGCTGCCCGCGGTTTCAATCTGCTCGATGTCGTTGTATTCAAAAGTCGATATTTTTTGTTGCTTGCCGTCTTCCGTGATGCTGAATTGATCCTGCTTCAATCCTTTTACGGGCTTGCCGTCGCGGTCGGTCACTTGCACATCAATTTCCACGAGGCTGACGGTCGATCGGATCGTTCCCTTTCCGCCGGGCGCGAGCTTATTGGCAGGCGGCGGAGGAGCGGGGGCCTGCCGCGGATTAACCGGGATCGCTTGCGTCTGTTGCGGGGTCTGCTGCCCGGATGGTTGCGATTGAGGCTGCAAATTCTGCGCTCCAAGAGGAGCCACGAACAGCGCCAGAGCGGCCAGGGCGGCAGAGATGCGTCTCGCGATGATCCGTTGAGCGGCCATCAGAAATTAATCCTCGTTGTGAACGTCATCGCTCGCATGGATGCAACGCTCGTAATTTGTCCAAACGTGCTGGACCCAAGAACGGTGGAAAGCCCGCTATAATTCGGATGATTAAGTAAGTTTGCCACATTCCAGGTGAAGTCCAGCCGCCGCAAGCCGTCGCGCCCAAAGGGAATATTTTTCGTGAGCCCCGTATTTATCAAGAATGCGCCGGGGCCGATGACGGAATTGCGCGCCGAATCGCCGAAACAGGATGCCGTAGGAATCGTAAACGCGGAAGTGTTAAACCATTCGAGCGTGGTTGGATCAGCCAACGAAGCGTTTCCAGTTTGATTCGCGCGCTCGGAGTTTGTTCCCGGCACATTCTGGCATGCCTGGTTTGTCGAAAAAACTCGAACCGTGAAGGGAGTTCCAGAATGCGCGGTGAATGACGCAGTCGTATTCCACGAACCGAATACATTTTTCTGCCAACCCTTCCTCGCGAATCTTCGGCGATCTCCGAAGGGAAGCTGATACACAAACTGACCGAGGAACTGGTGCGTCATGTTGAACGAAGAGAGGCCATAATCGCCGCGCGGGTCGGCGTTATTTTGAATGACCGTTGTGCCGCCACCGCCGATGGTGCTGGCATCGTCGAGTGATTTTGAAAACGTGTAGCGTCCCGTGAACATGATGCCGTGCGACATGCGCTTCTGCAATCGGACTTGCAGCGCGTTGAAGTTGGAGAATGCGCCGGTCGTGTCATAGGTGAATCCGGCGGCATTCGCCGTTCCATTGTTCACCGAGCTGATGTTCACGGAACTGAATCCGAGTAGCTCATCAAGATGAACTCCTCGCGTGCCCGTGTACATCACTTCGAGAAAAGTATTAGGCGCCAGATTATATTCAACGCTGGCATTCCAAACCATGGCGTAGGGAACTTGATAGTTGGGATTTACGCCGACCGTGTTCGTCACGCTGTTTGGCGATGCGCTGGAAAGATTTGTCTGAAAACTTAACGGCGCGGTCGTAAAAGTCTGTTGCGTCAGCGTATTTGCCGTGGCGAAAGGCGGCTGGTTGGCCATTTCGGCGGACAGCGTATTCAAATAGGACTCGACGTAAAACATGCTGAAGCCGGCGCGAAACGTCAACTGGTGCTCGCCGGAAAACCATTTGCCCGGCGGCTGCCAGGCGATGCCTACGCGCGGCGCCCAATTATGGTAATGGCCATAAAACAGCGACGGAGTCGGTCCGGCGATGCAGTTGCCCGTTGCAACCGGAGTGACGCACTGCACTTGCGTGAAATTTGAATTCACCGCGAGGTTGGCGATATGCCCATTCACTTCTGTGGGCGGGGTGAAGGCTTCATACCTTACGCCATAAGTCACCGTGAATTTCGGGCGCACGTGCCAATCGTCGCTGGCATAGCCAACGAAGCCCCAGTTGCGGAAGTACGTCGCGGTATCGCCGAATTGCACTCTCGTATTCGCCGGATAGCCCAGCAGAAAATCCGCGAAATCGTTTCCGATGCACGGCGAGGCAGGGCCCGCCGTCAGGCAATTGGCTGGAGATATGATGGGGGTTCCGGCGGCTGTCAATTGGCTGGTCATCAATCCGGTAAAAGAAAATTGTCCGTTGGGCGCGGGATCGGTGTCGCGGTTAATGTCCATCTTACGCACTTCTCCGCCCACCGTGATCGTGTGCTTTGCTTTCATCCAGCGAATGCTGTCCACGTAGCGATAGGTCTGGCTGCGGCTCAGGTAAAAAGTGGGATCGGTCAGCCCCGTGAAGTTTGTGAAATTGATGGAGGGCAGGCCGAAATCAAACGCGGAAGTTGAAATCCCGGTCAGCCCAAGTTGCGAAGCGATATCCGTGATGTTGGAAAACTCATTCAGGCCAAGCGAGCGGGTGCGGGAAAAATAAAGTTGAGACGTGTGCAAGAATGTCTTGGTCAAATTTTGGGTCAGACCAATCATCACGCTCTGGCCGCGCGTAAATACATTCGATTCGATTCCCGGAAAACTGTTCAGGGT
>DATAPT010000257.1:0-4082 GCA_036265065.1 Candidatus Acidiferrales bacterium
CTGCACGATTGATCCGGTACGATTGATTCGTAAAGGACGCCTAGTGTCCCCTGCTATTTGGCTTTTACGTATTTTCGTAACCGGTGCGGGCCGACATCCGCGGCATAAATAGTTCCCTTATCATCGGCCACAATTCCCGAAGCTCCTGAAATTCGATTTACATCTGCTTGCGCAAGATCAGGATCGGGTATGAACGCCCGGAGCGAGCCGTCTTTCGCGCTTCCCACTGTAATTCCTCTGAGGTAGCCGGGATTGGTTGTCGAATTCGACTGCGAATCCGTGACGTAGAGAGTGTCATCCTTGGAGACGTACACCGCGCTGGGACGGCCAAATTGTTTCCATGCGGCGATAAAATTTCCATCCTGATCGAAGATCTGGACGCGGCTGTTGCTGCGGTCGGCGACGTAAACGTAGCCTTTGGAACCGCCGATGGAGATGTCGTGCGGCTGGTCGAATTCTCCGGGGCCGGAGCCGTGATGCCCCCATGTCTTGATAAACTTTCCATCCTTTGAAAATTTCACGACGCGATCGTTTTTGCCGTGGCCGTCGGTCACAAAAATATCGCCATTCGCCCCGATTGCAATTCCGGTAGGCATATCAAATGTATCCGGACTATTTCCCGCCACGCCTTCCTTGCCGAGCGTCATCAGGACTTTGCCGGTGGAACTCATCTTGAAAATCTGCTGGCCGCGCACCACGCCGTTCGCGTCTTTCGCCGAAATGCCGAGGACGGTCTCGGCGTTGTTCGCATCGCTTGCCCAGACATTGCCCTCGTGATCGACCGTGAATCCGTGAGGAAACGCGAACATACCGCTGCCAAAGCTGTTGAGAAGTTTCCCGGACGGACCAAATTCCAGGATCGGAGGCTCTGTCCGGCCAACGCAGGTGGCGTACCCCGCGGGCTCGGTATTGAAGCAGCGGTGAAAGACCCAGACGTTGCCCTTGGGATCGATATCAGCGCGAATCAGTTCACCCCAATGGCCGCCATTCATGGTTGTGGGCAGGGTCGGCCAGTTGTCGACCAACTTGTATGGATTGGGCAGGTCAGCTTGCTTAGGATAGTGAGCTTCCTGTGCTCTGGCCGCCAACCCCATTGTTATGAGTGTGCTAATGGTTGCAGCGACCACCATTTTGAATCGGCATGCACGGTTCATTGTTCACCTCGCTGCGGACTTCAATCCGCAGACCACAAGTTCCTAATCAAATATTCGGCGCCTATGAATATTCGAATTAGATACTTATACACTAAGGCCTCGTTCTAATGAATGCCGCAATAGGAAGGGCTGGAGGTGACTCATTTCATCGGATTGTAGCGCGCAGATGGAAACCTGCACCTTTTCGTTGACGAAGCGCGTAGACACCCTTATAATCACGGTTTGCGAGTTGTGTCTGGAGGGGCGATGTACGCCGTTATTAGATCTGGTGGAAAGCAATACCGGGTAGCTCCCGGAGATACGGTCAAGGTTGAGACCTTGCCCGGCAAAGTGGGCGGAGACGTCACGTTCGGCGACGTGGTCGCCGTGGCGACGGATGAAAAGAAGCTTTTGACCGGTTCGGCGGCCGCCAAGGCCAGAGTGATCGGCAAAATCGTTTCGCAGGGACGCCATCCGAGAATCACCGTTTTCAAGTACCGTTGCATTAAACAATACAAGATTGTCCGCGGCCACCGGCAGAACTATACAGCCGTTGAGGTTAGCGGAATCGAGCTCTAAGAGCTCCAAAGGAATCTGAGATGGCACATAAGAAAGGTGGCGGCTCCTCCGTAAATGGCCGCAACTCACCTGGACAAAGACTCGGCGTAAAGCGGTTCGGCGGCCAGCTGGTCCATGCGGGAACGATTTTGATTCGCCAGCGTGGCACGAAGCACAAGCCCGGCGTGAACGTCGCGCGCGGCAAGGACGACACGCTATTTGCGTTGATCGATGGCGTCGTGCTTTTCCAGGACAAGGGACAGGACGGGCGCTTTATCAGCGTCATGCCGCCCGAGCAGGCTGCTGCAGCACCGCCTGCCGTCACACCAGCAAATTAACTGGATCTCGAATTCGAGAAGGCGGCTCCGCTGATGCGGGGCCGCTTTTTTATTTTCAGGCAAGTGAATTTTTTTGTGGCATAGGCTTCAGCCTGTGGAATTTAGTCCTTGCAAGGCCAAAAACCCACAGGCTGAAGCCTATGCCACGCAAATGTGCAAAACGATTGCGAATTATCGTATTCTGAAGATGGAAGTGAAAAATGGTTTTTGTTGACGAAGCGAAAATTTATGTGAAGGCCGGCAACGGCGGAAACGGCTGCATCGCGTTTCGCCGTGAAAAATTTGTGCCGCGCGGCGGCCCTTCCGGTGGCGACGGCGGCAATGGCGGCAGCATTTATCTCGAAGCAAATCCACACGACAACACGCTTCTGCGCTACCGCTACAATCGCGAGTTCAAAGCGGATCGCGGCCGTCACGGCGAAGGCTCCAATTGCACGGGCCACGCCGGCAAGGACATGATTCTCTCTGTGCCCGTGGGCACAGTGGTGAAGGACCAGGACACAGGCGAATTGATTGCCGATTTGACGAAGCCGGGTGAGCGCGTATTGATCGCGGGAGGTGGGCGCGGAGGACGCGGCAATCAGCATTTTGCCAAGCCCTGGCATCAGGCTCCGCGCGAATCAGAAGAAGGCCAGCCGGGAATTGAACGCAATCTTCATTTTGAACTAAAGCTGCTTGCGGATATTGGGCTAGTAGGATTTCCGAATGCCGGGAAATCGACTCTTATTTCCAGAATTTCCGCCGCGCGTCCTAAAATTGCGGACTATCCATTTACCACCTTGCAGCCCGGCCTCGGAGTCGTTTCCGCGGACGGCGATCCGGGAAAGCCGTCGGAAAAAGGCGGCGGGCGCACATTTGTGGTGGCGGATTTACCGGGATTGATCGAAGGCGCGCATACCGGGGTTGGCCTCGGCATTCGCTTTCTGAAGCACATCGAGCGGACGCGCTTCATCGCTCATCTGATCGATACGAGCGACGCTTCCGACCGCGATCCTGTGCGCGATTTTGAAATTATCGAAGGCGAGCTAACCGCGTTCAGCGAAAAACTGGCGGAGAAGCCCGTGATGGTGGTCGCCACGAAACTGGATGCCATCACGGATCGCACGCGGCTCGAAAAATTGCGCGATTTTTGCGCTGCGCGCGGGCTTGAGTTTTACGCGATTTCCTCGGCAACAGGGGAAGGTATTCCGCAACTGGTGAGAGCGATGGCCAATGCGCTCGACCGTTTGGCTCCGCAAGAGCCGGTGGTGGAAGCTGCAACCGAAGCTACGCAGACATCACCGACCGAGGAGCAGTCAGAATTGCAGGAAGGCGAATCTCCTGCATTAGCGCCTGTGGCGGTCATCCCGGAAGCGCCACGACGGAAGGTCGCGCGCGCGCCACGCAAACCTCGCCAGAAAAAAGAGGACCATTGAACAGCGCGCCGCCCGAATCGTACGGCGTAACACAGGGGCAGGGCCGGGAGCGGAGAATCGCGCTTTTCGGCGGTACTTTCGACCCCATTCATATTGGCCATCTGGCCATTGCGCGAGCGGCGGAACGACGCTTTCATCTGGATGAAATTCATTTTATTCCCAGCGGACGCCCGCCGCACAAACAGCGCTCGCGGATCGCATCTTACGCCGACCGGTACGCAATGACGTCCATTGCCTGCGCCGATCACCCGAGATTTATTCCGTCGCTCGCCGAAGCGGGCGCTGGACAATCCGGCCGCGAGGTTTTTTATTCGGTCGATACCGTCAGGCACTTTAAGCAAAAGCATCACGCCACACGCCCGCATCTTTATTTTTTGGTTGGCGCGGATTCCTTTCTGGATATTCCAACGTGGAAGGATTACGAAACCCTGCTTGGACTGTGCGATTTTATCGTAGTGAGCCGTCCAGGATTCAATGTAAACGCCCTGCGCCTGGTGATTCCTCCGGAGCTTTTTGGGCGTCGCGGCGCGGCGCATGCGCCACTCGATCCGCGCGCAATTACCCTGAAGCGCACCGTGGTCTACATTCTTGATACTGTTGCCAGCCACGTTTCCGCCACCGAAGTTCGCACGCGGCTG
>DATAPT010000258.1:0-4028 GCA_036265065.1 Candidatus Acidiferrales bacterium
GAGGAAAAAACCAAAACTCTGTCATTCTGAGCGAAGCGAAGAATCTCTCCTTGTTTCTTTTTCTATACTTACATCGAAGAGAGATTCTTCGCTTCACTCAGAATGACAGAACAAGACCTTTTTTTCGCAACCTATCTAAACCGCTTTATCTCCTTCCGATCAACCTTAGTTCCCGCTTTTCGATTTCTTCTCGCGCGCATACAATAGTTGTTTTCGTTTCACTCTTTGGAGGATTCTGTGGCAGTGCAACGCGCGTTGATAAGTGTTTTTGACAAAAGTGGATTGACGGAATTTGTGCGGCAGTTGGCTGCGTGCGGTGTTGAGATTGTTTCCACGGGAGGAACGGCCAAGCTGCTGCGCGAGGCGGGGATTTCCGTGCGCGATGTTTCAGAGTTGACGGGATGGCCGGAAATGCTGGGCGGGCGCGTGAAGACGCTGCATCCGAAGGTGCATGGAGGCATTTTATTCCGGCGTAAAGAGGCTGGCGATCTGGCGCAAACGGCGGAACATAAAATTGCGCCCATCGATCTGGTGGTCGTGAATCTGTATCCGTTTGAGGCGACGGCGGCGAGGCCGGACCTGACTTCCGAAGAGTTGATTGAAAATATAGACATCGGCGGGCCAACGATGGTCCGCTCTGCCGCAAAAAATTTTGAAAGCGTTGCGGTGGTCACCGATCCTGCGGATTACGCAGCGATCGCCGCTGAAATTTCGGCGCACGGAGAAGTGAGCCTCGCGACGCGGCTTGCATTGGCGCGCAAAGCCTTTGCGACTACGGCTCGCTACGACGGCAAAATTGCCACGGAACTGGAACGCCTGTCCGCAACGACCGGATCGATTGAGCTTGCCCAGCGCCCCTTGCTTCCTGAGCGGTTGCATTATGCTTACGCGCGGCGGCAGGAATTGCGTTACGGAGAAAATCCGCACCAGCGCGCGGCGCTTTACGTGCCTGCGGGAATCACCGCAACCGGACTCGCGGCTGCACACCAACTGCAGGGCAAAGAGCTTTCCTACAATAATTTTGTGGACCTCGAAGCAGCGCTCAACCTGGCCATGGAATTTCGACGGCCGGCGGCCGTGATCGTGAAGCACAACAATCCTTGCGGCACAGCGGAACAGGAAACGCTGGTGGATGCTTACCTGAAAGCGCTCGCTTGCGATCCAATTTCGGCGTTTGGCGGCGTGATGGCATTTAATCGCGTGGTCGATGCGGCGACTGCGGAAGAAGTCGTGAAGCTTTTCGTGGAGTGCATCGTGGCACCGGGTTACGAACCGGCGGCCCTCGAAAAATTTGCGGCCAAGAAAAATCTGCGCCTGCTGCAGCTGCCCGCTCGTGAAATTTCGGCTCGTGATCGCGACCTGGAACTAAAACGCATCTCGGGCGGCATTCTGGTGCAGGAGCAGGACTCGCACGAACTCGCTGAGACGGATTTAAAAGTGGTGACGCGGCGCGCGCCCACGCGCGAAGAAATCGAAGCGCTGCTCTTCGGCTGGAAAGTTTGCAAACACGTTAAATCCAACGCCATCGTTTTCACCCGCGCGGGGCAAACCGTCGGCGTGGGCGCGGGGCAAATGAGCCGCGTGGACTCCGTAAAAATTGCCGTGATGAAAGCGCAATTGCCGCTGGCCGGAAGCGTGGTGGCTTCTGATGCGTTTTTCCCTTTCCCCGACGGCGTCGAGGAAGCGGGAAAGGCCGGCGCAACGGCTGTGATCCAGCCCGGCGGCTCGGTTCGTGATGGCGACGTGATCGCGGCGGCCGACCAGCTGGGAATGGCGATGGTCTTCTGCGGCGTGCGGCATTTCAGGCACTAGCTTATAAATGGGCGATTGGCAGCCTTGATCGGCCTACTGGGGCTGAAAAAGTTTGTGTGAGAACTGCAAGATTGGCGCCTCAGCAGCTGAACATGCTGCGGAAAAACTCGCACCATGTCATTCCGAAGGGCGGTGTTTGCCCGAGGAATCTGCTGTTTCTTGGAAGCCGAGAGGAAAAGCAGATCTCTCGCTTCGCTCAGGATGACAAAAAGTACTTTTTCCGCAGCCTGTGAAACCGCACCTATTTTGCGGAACTTATGTCATGGCTGAAGCCACGACCCACAAAGATTTGTTATCAGATGGCTACTGATTGTTTTCTTGCGGCCACGGATTTGCGGCCAGGGAGATGATTACGAAAAGGAACTTTCATGGCGGATGAGTTTTGACGCGCAACTGGATGTGACGGATAATCGTTTTCTGCGGTATCTCGATGAAAATTGCTCGACATTTCGCTGCGCTCTCCCTCCTCTCGCTGGCGGCAGGAACTGTTGTTGCCGCGCAGCAAGGGAAAAGAGTTCCCAGTGCGCAGAACACTCCCGTGGTTTCAGGCCCTGACTCGAGAATCGCCACGCAAGCCGAGGCCTACGATAATTTTGTAATGGGCCATTACTACGCGCAGGAATTTCAAACTTCCAGCCATGCGGAAGACGCCAACAAGGCCATCGATTTCCTGAAGAGAGCGTTTACGCTCGATCCCAACAGCCAACAGATTGGCGACGAGCTGGCCGAAATCTATTATCAGTCGCAGAGAATTCGAGATGCGGTCACGGAAGCGAATGGGATTCTGGCCAAGGATCCGGACAACCTGCCCGCGCGGCGACTGCTGGCGCGAATTTACGTGCGCACGCTCGGCGACCTGAGCAACACGTCAGGGCAGCGCGACACCATCGCGCGCGCCGTGGAACAGTACCGCGAAATTATCCGGCTCGATCCAAATGACAGCGACGCGGAACTCTGGCTCGCGCGTCTTTACCGGCTGCAAAACGAACAGGAAAAAGCGGAAACCGTGCTGCGCGCCCTGCTGGCGCGCGAACCGGCGAACGAAAGCGGAGTCGAGCAGTTGACACAGTTGCTGCTGGACGAAGGGAAATCGCAAGAGGCCGTCACATCTCTGCAAGCCATATTGCAGCGCGCGCCCACACCACGACTGTGGGAACTTCTGGGCGATGCTTACAACCAGATTCATGACCTTCCGAATGCCGAGCAGGCCTATCGAAAGGCATCGGAATCGCAACCGGGCGATCTGAATCACCATAAAGAGCTGGCGCAAACACTGCTCGCGGAAGAAAAATTTCCCGAGGCCCTGGAACAATATCAGGGGCTGACGGAAATGGACGCAGACGACGCGGACAATTATTTGCGCATCGCTGAAATTTACCGCCAGATGAAGCAGCTGGATAAAGCCGAGCAAAATATTTTGCTGGCCAAGCAGCGCTCGCCCAATAATCTGGAAGTGATTTATTACGAAGCGACGATCTATGAGGATCAGGGACGGATTGACGATTCCATTCGAGTGCTTTCCGAGGCCGTAACGGCGGTGAAAACAGAATCGGAATTTGCGCCATCGCGCAGGCGGACGCTGGCCATCCTCTACCAGCAACTTGGCCAGTTGTATCGGGAAGCGAGCAATTACACGGCGGCGGTAAACACGTTTGAAGAAATGCTGCGGCTGGGAACCGACGAAGACCGCCGCGCGCGCATCTTGATTGTGGATACGTACCGCGATGCCCGCGATATGCCCAAAGCGCTCGACGCCGCGCACAAAGCGGTCGAAACCTATCCCAAAGATCGCTCCATCCGCATCGCGCAGGCCTTGCTGCTAGGCGAAAATGCGCAGGCCGATCAGGCCGCAACGCAGCTTCGTACGCTACTGGATGGTTCGCCTGCCGACTTCGAACTGCAGCTGGACATTGCGCAGGTGTACGAAGAGAGTAAGCGCTGGACGGATGCCGAATCCGCGATTCACGCGGCGGATAAATTGCAAGGGGATTCACAAGGCAAGGAAATGACCGGATTTTTGATGGGCGCTATTTTTGAGCGCCAGAAAAAATTCGATCTGGCCGAGACGGAATTCCGCAAAGTGCTGGACTTGAATCCGCGAAACTCCTCCACGCTGAATTATTACGGGTACATGCTTGCCGACCGTGGAGTGCGGCTGGAAGAAGCCACGTCCCTGATTAAACGGGCGCTCCTCGAAGAGCCGGGCAGCGCGGCCT
>DATAPT010000259.1:0-5657 GCA_036265065.1 Candidatus Acidiferrales bacterium
CGTGAAAAGCAAGGGCTTTAGCCCCTGAAGGCCTATCAAGCCCATCCAGTGAGCCATTTATGACTTGGCTGATCGAAATTGTCTTTTCAATTTGGGTGCTATGTCTTCAGGGGCTAAAGCCCTGTCTTTGCGAGCGATTTATGTCGCGGCTGAAGCCGCGACCCACAATGACGAATTCGAATACGAAACAAAAGACAAGTTCAAAGACAAAACAGAAGCCGAGTTCAAAGACAAACGGCGAGCGCGGCCTCAACCTTCATCAAGTTTACCTATTCTTTCGGCTTGGTTATAAGATGAGCGTCCGAGTGGATTCGTGTGTAGGATCAAGTTTGTTTAGGACCAGGGGAGAGCCGCAAACGCCGTGACTCAAAACAGCGATTATCGTTTCAATAATTTTTTATTTTACGGCGTTATTTTGTGCCTCACCTATCTGGTCTTCCGCGTTTTCGAGCCGTTTTTTACGCCGCTCGGATGGGCCGCGGTTTTCGGCGTCCTCTTTCATTCCCTGAACAAACGCTTTGAAAAAAAGTGGGGCAGCACGCGAGCGGCGGCGCTGATTACACTGGGCGTCACCTTGATCTTAATCATTCCCGTGCTGTTGCTGGCGGTGATGTTTGTGCGAGAGGGAATCGCGGCAGCGGGAGATATCCAGCAAGTCATTGGAAACGGGCAGTACGGATGGTTTGCCAAAGCGTGGGCCTGGATCGGCACGAGGATCGAGGCGCACGGAATCGATGTGGATTTGCCCGGGCTTGTACGCCAGGGGGCCAGCCGCGCCGGGGAATACATGGCCGCGGAACTTGGCCAGGTCATTCGGAATATTGTGATCTTCCTGTTTCAATTATTTGTGGCGCTTTTCGCGCTGTTTTATTTTGTGAAAGACGGCGATGTGATACTCGCGCGGTTTCGCAATTTTTTGCCGTTCGAGGAAACTACAAAGGAGCGCATGCTGGCGGAGGCCCGCGAATTGGTTTTCGCCAGTGTCACGACCAGCGTGGTGATTGCCTT
Organism: Candidatus Acidiferrales bacterium; assembly: GCA_036265065.1. Classification (GTDB taxonomy): domain Bacteria; phylum Acidobacteriota; class Terriglobia; order Acidiferrales; family UBA7541; genus Palsa-360. The sequence goes on from DATAPT010000259.1 coordinate 1,009, forward strand.
GGTGCAAGGACTAATTTGCGGCGGAGCATTTGCGATAGTGAGATTGGGATCGCCGGTTTTCTGGGGAGTGGTGATGGCATTTTTGTCGCTGCTGCCCGTTGTCGGGGCGTGGCCGGTTTGGATTCCCGCCACGATTTGGCTTTTTTCGACGGGGCATGGCTGGCGCGCGGTGATCCTGGTGATTCTCTGCGGGGCGGTCGGCGGATCAGTCGACAACGTCCTACGCCCGATTCTGCTCGGAGGGCGCGCTTCGTTAAATGGGTTGCTGGTATTTATCAGCGTGCTGGGCGGGATCGCGGTGTTCGGGGTGTTGGGAGTGATCCTCGGCCCCATCGTTATTGCGACCGCCGTTGGAATTCTGGATGTGTATTCGGGAATGGATGAAGCCGAACGCCTACCGAATGTGCCCGCAGTTTGAAAGGTTGCGGAAAAACGCACTATCTCCATCACTCCGAGCGCAGCGAGGAATCTCTCATTCTTTGTTCTTTGATAGTTGGATCGAAGAGAGATTCCTCGCTGCACTCGGAATGACAGAATAGAGTAATTTTTCGCAGACTGTTAATGTGGGGAGCATTTCTGAGCCGCAACCGCACCGCGGAAATTGCGCTGAGAGATCGATTGGCGGCTGTGGAAATTTTCAGTCCGGCGAATGTGCGCCCGCCGTCTTGCCTGTGCTAGAGTAACGCGCTTGAGCCTTACAAGAATTTAAAATGGCCACTGAACCCATGACATTGCCCGTCGGTTTACCTGCAGAAAAACTTCGGTGGAGATGCGATCCGGACTCCATCCCTTTTGCCACTACGGCGGAAGCCGAACCGGTGAAAGAATTGCTTGGCCAGGAGCGCGCGTTCCGTGCGCTGAAAATGGGCGTCGAACTGAACGCGCCTGGATTCAATATTTTTGTTTGCGGCCTGGCGGGCACGAGCCGCGGCGGGACGATTACGCATCTGATCGATCAGATTCATCCTCCCTCGAAGGCTTCGCTCGATCGCTGCTACGTCAATAATTTCAAAAGTCCCGATCGTCCGAGGCTCATTGCTTTGCCGCGCGGGCAGGCCAACGGGTTCAAGAAAGACGTGCAGAGCGGCATTGAATTTCTGCGGCGGCGGATTCCGCAAGTGTTCGAGGGCGAACCTTTTCAGCGGCAAAAAGGGCGCATCGTGGACCGCTTCACGGTTCGCGAAAAAGAATTGATGGATGATTTCACGCACCGCATCGCGCGCGAGCAATTCGCGCTCGGGCACATGCAGGTGGGCGCCGTGGCGCTGCCGGAAATTTTCCCCGTCCTTGAAGGGCAGATGGTGCCGATCGAAGATATTCCAAAGATGGTGCATGAGGGCAAGCTGGAAACCATTGTGGCCGAGGATCTGGAGCGGAAATACGAGCAGTTCCGGCAGGAGTTTACGGTCGTTTACCGGAAGACGCTGACGCTTTCGAGGGAGTTGGCCAGCGAACTGAGCTACCTTGAGCAGGAAGCGGCATCGGTGCTGGTCGACGGCTTCATCGAGGAATTGAAAGAAAAATATTTGGGCGCGACGGTGGCGGAATATCTGGAAGAGGTTCGCCACCAGATTCTGGACAATCTCGATCCGTTTAAAGAGCGCGAGGGCGAAGAAGAGCCGGGCGGAGTGCCGCCACCGGATGGCGGTCCGCGATCCGCATCGACCGAGCGCGATCCCTTTCGCGTGTATGGCGTGAACGTTCTGCTGGCGCACACGGATGAAGATCGCTCATCCGTAATTTTTGAAACGACGCCCACCTACACAAATTTGTTCGGAACGATTCAGCGAAGTTACGATTCGCGCGGCGGCTGGAATTCGGATTTCATGGATCTGCGCCCCGGTTCGATTCTTCGCGCGGATGGCGGTTTTCTGGTGATGTACGCGCTGGATGCGCTGACGGAAGCCGGAGTATGGCGCACGCTCAAGCGCATGCTGAATCATGCGAAGCTTGAGATACAGCCGCTGGAAATGTTTTTTCCGTTTGGATCCTCGGCGCTTAAACCTGAACCGATCGACATAGACGTGAAGCTGATTTTGATCGGCGACCGGCACATGTATGAGCTTCTTTACAATTATGAGGAAGATTTCCGCAAAATTTTCAAAGTGCGCGTGGAATTTGACGAAGAGATGGTGATGAGCGACGCCGTGATCCGTCACTACGGCGACCGGTTGCGGCAGCTTTCCGAGCAGGAAAAAATTGGGCCGTTCGATCGGACGGCAGTGGCCAGCATGCTGGAGTATGGCGTGCGTCTGGCGGGGCGCCGCAATAAAGTCACGGCGCGATTTCCTGAGCTCGCGGATCTGGCGCGGGAAGCGGCTTACATTGCGCGGCAAGAAGGAACCGAACTGGTGAATGGTTTGCATGTGCGGCGCGCACGCGAAGCACGAATCGAGCGGCACAACCTCACTGAAACGAAGATTCGGGAAATGATCGAGGAAGGCACGCTGCTGATTGAAACCGACGGCGCGCGCGTCGGGCAGATTAACGGGCTGAGCGTTTTGGAAATTGGCGGCTATGCGTTTGGCAAGCCTGTGCGCATCACGGCGTCCGCTTCGCTCGGAAAAACTGGACTGATCAACGTGGAGCGGGAATCCAATCTGAGCGGCAGTTTTCACGATAAAGGCATGCAAATTATTGCCGGATATTTGCGCACGAAATTTGCGCAGGATAAGCCGCTGTCGCTCGCGGCCAGCATATGTTTTGAGCAATCCTACAGCGGCGTGGATGGAGACAGCGCCAGCTCGACTGAAATTTACGCGCTGCTTTCCGCGCTTTCGGGATTGCCGATTCGCCAGGACATTGCCGTAACCGGTTCGGTCAGCCAGCAAGGCGATATTCAGCCCATTGGCGGAGTGAACCAGAAGATTGAAGGTTTCTTCGATGTGTGCCGCGTGAAAACCGGGCTGACCGGGCGGCAGGGCGTGATGATTCCATCGGAAAATATAGAAGATTTAATGCTGCGCGATGACGTGATCGAAGCTGTGGCCGCGGGTAAATTTCACATTCTTCCGGTGACTTCACTCGAAGAGGGAATTGAAGTTTTGACGGGCGTGAAGGCTGGCCGCCGCGATGCGAAGGGTGAGTTTGAACCCGGGACGGTATATGCGCAGGTTGACCGGCGTCTCCACGAAATGGCTACGACCATGAAGGACTTCCAATCGTAGATCGACGCACGTCTAGGTGTCAGCAGGAAAGCCCCGTCAGGGGCGAAATACTGTAGCCCACCGCTTCAGCGGTGGGAAACCGTCCGCAGAAAAAAAAGCCCCATAGGGGCGGCACAAAGGCCCGGCATTTGTGCCGCCCCTATGGGGCTTTGTGCAGCAGCGATGCGTGGCTCCCACCACTTCCGTGGTGGGCTACTATATTTCGTCCCTCCGGGACTCCGGACCGTCGGGCCAATCTGCTACAAACACTTCCATCGGAAATGAGCTAAAGATTCCGCGCGCTACAACTTATTGCGCGCGCGCGGTTCCCACGTCTTTCGGCGTCGACAGGTAGCCGTTCACTTTATCTTTGGTGACGTCGAACACAACGATCTCATACGGTTTCGTTGCGCCTTTAATATAAAACTGCACGGGCTCGTCGGCGGTCTTGTCTTTTTTCTCGATGGTTTTATCGTCGGCTACAACCATAAGCGTGTACTTGAATTTTTTAGGATCTGTTTTGGTTAGGGTGACTTGAATGGGTCCGATATGAGTGGGCGTTTTGGACTTCGCCAGGTGCAGCTCAAAAATATTGCGCTCGCCCGAGCGCTTCAGCTGATCGAGTTCCTCCTGGTTGCGCGCGATCAGGCCGCTTTGCACTCCCAAATCACCCACCGTGCTGGTGAGTTTTTCCTTGGTCGCTTCCAGATCCTGTTTGGTCGCAGTGATATCGCCCTTCGCGCCGGTCAGGTCCGTGCTGACTTGTCCGATCTTTGCCTCGGTATCCTGCTTCACTTGACCAATTTGCGTGGTCAACTTTTCATCGGATTCTTTCTGGGATTGGCGGATGTTCTGGGCCAAGGCGCGCGCCTGCGCCAATTCTGCCTGCGTGAAGCCCAGTTTTTGCGTGGTTACTTCCAGCTGGCCTTTCAGGTCCGCCACGCGTGAATTGGTTTGATCGATTTGCACGGAAAGGATCGCTTCCTTGGAATTGGCCTGGGCCAGATCATTCTCCAGCTTTGATTTTGCGGTATTGCCGGCGTACGCGAAATAACCGATCAGCAAGAAGGCCACCACGAACACCACCATAATCCAGCGGGGCGTGGGGGCCGCTTCATAGAAATTTTGTTCATGGGTTCCCGGATCAGGAACATTCGGGGAAATGCTCATCTTCGCTCCTTCGCGTCCGGTTTTAAGCGCGCGTCGATTGGATTCTCGCGAGCTTTAAAAGCCGGCGCATCAAAAAACTGTAAAGTGAATGTTTTCGAGCAACCATCACTTCCGTACGTCAGATTATTACTGAGTCGCTATTGGTTGTCTACGATTTGCGGGGCTTGGTGTTTCTTGGCCATCGAGCTTCCACCGTAGTGGTCAACCCGCCACGTGGTGTGAATTCCCCGCGCACTTCGCACCACACCGGGTGAATGGCATCCACGATATCACGCAACATGCGGTTGACGGCGTTTTCATAAAAAATTCCGAGGTCGCGGTAAGCGAGGAGGT
>DATAPT010000260.1:0-1798 GCA_036265065.1 Candidatus Acidiferrales bacterium
CGGCATCGTGCATATGGCCAATAGCGCGGCGATTGTTGCGCGGCCATCGACCTGGCGAGACATGGTTCGGCCAGGCGCCATTCTCTACGGCTATCACCAGTTTTTTGAACCATCCGAATTGAACGCGGAAATGGAAGCGAAACTTCCCGTGCGGCCCGTTTTGTCATTCCGCGCACGCATCATTTCCATTAAAGATTTGCCTGCAGGCGCGCGCGTTGGATACAACGCGCGATGGGCCGCTTCGAAGCCGTCGCGAGTCGCGGTGCTCGCTGCTGGATATGCGGACGGTTTTGTGCGTTCGTTATCGAATAAAGGGCGGGTAATCGTTCGCGGAGAAATCGTCCCGATTATCGGAACGGTTTCGATGGATCTCACCACGGCGGACGTGACAGGGATAGAGTCCGCGCGCGTCGGCGACATCGCTACAATTTACGGCACGGATGGAAGTACGACACAGACTGTCCCGGACGTGGCAAAGATTGCCAATACCGCCAGCGCGGAACTTCTCTGCGCGCTCGGAAAGCGCGTCCCGCGTTTTTATTTGCCGTAGTTCTGGTAGGACAGGCTTCAGCCTGTCTTGTTTTGACTTCTGCTAAATTTAGCAAAATTCAAAAGAAGACAGGCTGAAGCCTGTCCTACTGTCATTGCGGGCGGGCGACTTCCACGGGCATTTCCGCGGTGGCGGGCTTGATTCTTCGCAGCACTTCGCTGGTCCACAATTTTTCCGTGAGCAAAGTCAAAAAACCATTTTCAAAATCGCAGACTGCGCAGAATAAATAATTTTTGTATGTGTTGTGATACGCGTCCACGCCTCTCCTGGCCAATTCGCTTTCAACCACGGGATCGCCTGCGATCAGCATTGAGCCCGCGCGAATGCCAAACGTTTCTCCGGCGAATCGTTCGATGAGCGCGACGAGCGCTTCAACCGATGGCGAAGGGATTACCAGGGAACGTCCGGAAGCTTTTTCTTCGAAGGCTATATCATGCAGGCGGCAATACTCGCGCACGCGATCCAGGTGAGAGAAGAAATCGAATCCCCAAGGATCTGTTCCCGGCAGGGCGCTCAACGTCGCAGCCCACAGCTTCGCAGCATCCACGCCGCGTACCGGCTCGCGGCTTTCGATCTCCACGAGGTCGAGGCCAACGGCCTTGACGTCCGCGCCGAGATCGAGCGGCTCAACTTCCAAAACATAAAGAGGGTCCTTGATCATTTGTCTATGCGTCCACCGAAGCGCTCCTGGCAAAACGCTTCTTGAAATCCGGCGTGGCTTTGCGTGCTTCCAGCCAATCGAAAAAAGCCGCCGGTGTTTCCAGCCAAATTTTAAACCATTGCATGATCTCTTCTTTTTCCGCCCGCTTTTCCTGCTCAACTTTGTGATTTCGCGCAATCATTTCCGCGCGCCTGCGGCCGAGCCGCGCGACTTCCAGAACTCGCTCCGCTGCCGCATGCTCTTTTTCCTCGTGGAATTTTCGGTACAGCTCATCGAGGCGCATGATGCACATTTCGGCATCAGCAAGTGTAGCGAAATGCAGCAGATCGTGAAATTCTTCTTCGTACTGGCCCTGCGTGTCCGCTTTTGTGGACCACACGATGCGCATCCCCGCAGTTTCCAACACGCCCGCGATGTATTCAGCGGAAGTTTTCCCTGCTGTTCCCAGGCGCGCCACGAGCTGTCGACGGATTTGCTCCACCTCCGCCGGAGTGAATTTCAGCACGGCAAGTTCGCGCGCGATCTCCAGAATCACTTTTTTTTTGGTCGGACTCTCCCCATGCATCATTGTGCCTACCCCGCAGGTC
>DATAPT010000261.1:0-4727 GCA_036265065.1 Candidatus Acidiferrales bacterium
CCTTCAGGCGGGCATCTGCTTGATTCAAAAGTGCCCGCCTGAAGGCGGGCGCTACAAAAACACGTCAATTTCGAGTTCTCACACAGACTCTAAAGCCCGTTTTTTCAGGCTCTGATGTCGCGGCTGAAACCGCGACCCACAAAACATATTTATGAAATTGCTTGTAGTTTTGTTTGCAATTCCGCAAAGCGAGTGGAAATCTGAATTTACTACGTGGTCCGTGCGCCGCTTAGCCTTCGGTGTGCATGGAAATGGCGATTTTGGACGCCCGATCTTTTCCCATGTGAGCGATGAAGGCCGTTTCGATTTTTGCCCGGAGTCTATCGGTGATGGGAGTTTCCCCTTCCAGGGTTACTTCGGTGAAGATGATTCCCAGGATCGCGCTCTTTCTGTACCAACCAATCAAATCTGTCTCACGTTTGGCCGCGACAATAACATTAATGGCTTCTTTCAGGATTCCTTCCGCAGAGCCATTTTCCAGATTCGCGTCCAGGAGCATCAGAACATACGGTTTTCGGGACCGCTCGGCGCGGCGGCGCTCGAGCGTCAACATGGAATGGAAAACTCTTTCATCCAGAACTTCTTGGGGCTGTGAACCAACGGATCTACGGGGCTGACCCTGTCCATTCACCTTGATTTGTGACTCGCGCTGCCCGAGAGCTAAAATCTTCGAATCGCTATTACCCATTTTCTCTCCCACCCGGATTGTTTCGACGAGATGTCAAATCGTCGGAACTTTTAGCGAATATGAATTGCCAGACCAACTTGCAAGCCAAACAGATACTCTGTCGAACAAAGCCTAATTCTATGAGGTGATTATTCCTAAAAACTTAAGAGAGTCAGTTGCATACCAAAATGCATACGCTTCATGCGAATTCTAATCCCGTGTTCAATCCTTTGCCTGCAATCAATCTGCCACAGTGGCTCTGGTGTTCCGAATTGTGGCAAATTATTTCAAATGCATAGCACGTTGAAAAGGAAAGAGTTATTTTTAGAATTTACGCGCGATAGTGGTTCTTGCACGTCGAGTTCACCTAATTAGTCCAGAAATGTGAAAAGTATTACCAAGTTGCACCTACGCCATACCAATTTGAAAAAGCGCTCCATCGCGGCAGGCTCTGCAGGACTAAAACACCATGGCAGCGATTTAGTTGCGACGAAAGTGATTCAGAGTAGTGAAGGACTAGAACGGCGCTTCAATCATCCCTCTGATTTCCTGCGTAGCCGCCTGGATTTTGTTCTCGCCACTTCCAAGCGGATTGAATGATTGACTTCAAATCGGACACGGAAGGATCCCAGCCCAGAACGGATTTCGCCTTGGAGGGATCAGCGATCAATCGGACGGGATCGCCCTGGCGCGGAGGTTCCATCTGCATGGAGATGTCGCGACCGGTGACTTGGCGAGCGCACTCGATGACTTCCAAAACCGAATAACCTTTTCCTGTTCCTAGATTAAAAAAATCTGAGTTTCCACCCGACCTGAGATAGTCGAGCGCACGTATGTGCGCATGAGCCAGATCGACCACGTGAATGTAGTCGCGGATAGGAGTTCCGTCGGGAGTCGGATAGTTATTTCCGTATACGCGGATGATTCGCTGCTGACCCATGGCGGCGGCCAGAACGTTTGGAATCAAGTGTGACTCCGGCTTGTGGTCTTCTCCGCAGCGTTCTGTGGCGCCCGCGGCATTGAAATAGCGAAGGGCTGCGAATTTCAACCCATACGCGTGGTCATATGCGCTGAAAAGCTGTTCCATAAATAGTTTGGACCAGCCGTAAGGGTTCTTTGGCCATTTGCGGATTCGTTCCGTGATCGGGATCTCTTCCGGATCGCCATAAATGGCGGCGGTAGAGGAGAATACGAGTCGCTTGACGCCAGCCTGAACCAGGTGTCCCGCGAAGGCGATTCCCTGAGCCACGTTGTTCTCAAAATATTTTGCGGGGTCCAGAACGGATTCACCCACCTCGATCATGGCCGCGAAATGGATGCAGGATTCCAGGGCGTGCTCGCGGGCGATCCGTGCCACAAGGTCCCTGTCGGCAATTTTTCCTCGGTAAAAGGGAATATTCGCAGGCAAAGCTGCCCGGTGCCCGTGTGCGAGATCGTCCAGAACGACGACGTCTTCGCCTTTTGCCAGCAGACATTCGACTGTGACGCTTCCGATGTAGCCACTCCCCCCAGTTACAAGGATCGCCATGAATCCTTACCTCTTTCTCATTCTCACTTCTTGCTGTGCACGCAGAAACGGGGTGTTGATTTTCGCGGAATCAAGTGGCCTGCCGCCGCAAAAATAAGTTTACCTTAACAGATTTGGATGGTTCCGGTGAATTTCCGCGGAGAATGATTAGAATGTAAAAATGAGCCAACCTTTTCTTGCCGCATCTTAGAAAGCTATGGACAGAAAGGGCTTTTCAGCGAGAAGATCGGCAGCACAAGCCCAAAGCGGGAGGGGAATTTCCATGCCATACGCTACAGAAGAAAATTTGACTGAGCTGGCCCTGAAACAATGGGAAGCGTGCCACTCACCCAGACTTCGCCAGATCATGCAGTCGCTCGTAAAGCATCTGCATGGATTTGCGCGCGACGTTGAGCTCAAGCAGGACGAATGGCTGATGGCCGTCGAATGGCTGGCGAAGACGGGGAAGCTGAGTTCGGAAAAACGCCAGGAATTTATTCTTCTCTCCGATGTGCTCGGCATCAGCATGCTGGTAGACGCGATGAACCATCGCTTCCCGGATGGTGCAACGCCCTCGACCGTCATAGGTCCTTTTCATATTGATGACTCTCCCGAAATGGCGATGGGCGCAAACGTGGCGGAGGGAATCGTCGGCGAGCCCACTTTTCTCGTAGGAAGTGTGCGGGACATGAACGGGAAACCCGTCGAAGGGGCGAAGCTCGACATCTGGCAGGCGGATGCCGACGGTTTGTATGAATCGCAGCTCGGCGCGGATGAGCCCGTCTTGCGCGCCATTTTCCACACGGGGCCGGACGGAAAATATGCAATTCGGACTATTGCGCCTCCGGGATATTCCATCCCGATGGACGGCACGGTGGGCGATCTGCTCCGCCAGACGGATATTTCGCACTTCCGTCCAGCGCACATTCATTTTCTGATTAGCGCTCCGGGGTTTGAAACGCTCGTCACGCATTTATTTAAGAAGGGCGCGAAGTATATCGACTCCGATGTGGTTTTCGGAGTGAAGGATAAGCTGATCGTTGAATTTGAAAAACATCCAGCGGGGAAAACACCTACAGGAGAAAATTCAGCGGAGCCGTTTCTGGTGGTCCATTACGATTTCACGCTAAGCAAATCGAAAGTGCGATCGGAATCGGAGCCCGCGCTCAGCAAGGTTGCCAGCTAGCTCTTCTGAACGTTAGCCAAGCGGTTTCGACATATTGATGAAGTGAACCGGGATTTTTGTGGGAGTTGGATCGTCATATACATCCGTCCCGGCATCGGCATAGCCCCAGCGGTGGTACATCTCGTGCAATTCGGTGCGGACGTTGACAATTTTCAGATCGCTGAATCCGCAACCGGCGTCGCGAAAATATTGTTCCACGGCGGCGACCAGCTGGCGCCCCACGCCGGCTCCCTGACGGGGCGGATCGATGGAAAGCATTCCAAAATAGCCGTGCTCGATTCTTAACTCCGCATAGACGCATCCGACAGGGCGCGAGTCTTCCTCCGCCAGAAGGAACATTCCTTTTTCCATGAGAGCACGGACCGTCGCGGAATCCGTGCGGTCGCGCTTGATGAAGAATTGCTCCACGAGGAACGCCTGGTTGACCAAGCGGACGATGGCGTCGATATCTTTTTCAGTCGCGATTCGTATGGAAATCATGGCACGCATAAATCATATCAATTCCGTGGTTTGGTTTCATTTCCCCTGCCAGTCAAACCGGAGTGAAACATTCTCCTGATGTTCGCACTGCCGGGAAGCAATTATGGAACCCGGGAGCATTCGAACGGGTATACATACTGAGAACGGGTGGTCCATTCGCCCGTGCGAGATTTTGGATGACGGACTGTTTCAGTAGGGGGCATTTATAAAATGACTTCAAAACACAAATATCTTTGGGCATTGGCCATATTACTGGCTATTCCCATGCTGACTTCAATCTCTTCCGCAGCGCAATACCAGGAAGGCGGGCCCGCGGGAGGGCAGGGTCGAGGTGGACAGAGGGGACCCATGTCCCCAGACGATCAGCTGAAACGGATGACGAAAGATTTCAATTTGACGGCTGACCAGCAAGCGAAAATCAAACCGATCCTCGTGGATGAGCAAAAAAAGATGGAGGATTTACGGAACGACTCCAGCCAGGACCGGCAAGCCATGCGCGGGAAAATGATGCAAATTCGCAAAGATACAAACGAACAAGTTCGCGCGCAGCTCGATGACAAGCAAAAAGAAAAGTTCGATAAGCAGGAGCAGCAGCGCGAAGACCGTATGGGCAGTCGCAGAGGACCCGGGGGGCCGAACGGAAATGATTCCGGCGGCAATCCTCCGCCTCCGCCGCAGAATTAGGTTTTGGATTTAAGTAGCACAGGCTTCAGCCTGTGGGGTTTGGGCTTGGCAAGCATTAAATCCACAGGCTTCAGTGGAGTGAACCCCTATTTTGAGACAAACGGAACTGGCACACTTAGCAGGGAAAGGGGCTGCGAGTGGCCAAGAAACGATTGCGGCGGCATACCAAGGAGTTCCGGCGGATGGCGGTGGAGCGGCTGAAG
>DATAPT010000262.1:0-15262 GCA_036265065.1 Candidatus Acidiferrales bacterium
CCTTATCAGAAGCCGTATCAGGAGTGCGTAAAATTCCGAAGCAATTATTGGGTGGATGGTTTTTTTGAGGTGCAGTCCGCAGGCACACTACGCAACAAGGAAGAAATGGTTTCCACGCAATCCGCGGCAAATCCCGCTACAGGTGTCCGGCCCTTCCCTGCGGATTTCAAATTCGTAGCCATTTACGGCGACGTGGCCATCGGAACAGATCACACCGATTTTCAAACGTTGCGCCCCGACGGAAAATATGCGTTTACGTCGGACAGCCATTGCCTGCGCGTATTCGTGAAACAGAACGGCGAGTGGCGTCCGGCGGCAGCGGCGCTCGTTCCAGTTATTCCGCCAACGGAGGCCAGCGCGAAAAATTCAGGCGCAAAGACCACGAAGCCCCCCGACGAAAAGCTGGAAAAAGAACTCTCGGCCATCGATCAAAAATGGATGGAGTCCGTGCGCACCGCGAAGACCGATTATTTGAAGGACATGTACGCCGACAAGTGGGTTGAGATTATTGGCTGGGCTCCCACCGTGGTCCTCACCAAACCAGCGGCACTCGTGCGCGTCGCCCACCTCAATTTCAAACCGGGCGAAGGATTATTCGCGGATCAGTTCAAATTGATGTCGGTCTACGGAGATGTCGCCCTGGCCACCGATAGAAGAATCAGGAAGGTCGCGGATGCAAGCGGCACAATCGTGAGCACCCCTCACCGCTCCCTTATCGTTTTCGTAAAGGAAAAAGGCCAATGGAAAGTTGCGGCCGACGCCGTGGTTCCGACCATCGCCACGGAATAGTGTGGTGGCGCCGGCATCCTGCCGGCGGGTTTCTTCTGCGGATTCGCGGCGAAAACCCGCCGGCGGGACGCCGGCGCCACAAAACTGCCGCTTTCAATTTGGGCATGGAGAAAATACTTTGAGAAAAACTTCCTGGCATCGATTGGCATTTGCCCCGCTGGCCATCTTGACTCTCGCCTCATTCGCCGCGAGTCCCTCCCGCGCGCAGGCTCCTGCAAACGATTCCATGGTCCTCGTTCACGCCAATATGATTGACGGAATTTCCAATGCGCCAGTGATGGACGCCACCGTGGTCGTAGTGAGCGGGCACATTCAGAGCATTGGACACGGCGCGGCACCAGTCGGTGGAGGCCCCGTCATCGATCTTTCGGGGCACTGGCTGCTTCCCGGCTTTGTCGACGCGCATGTACACGTTGGCAACTTGGCGGACGCGAAGCGAGCGCTTCGCTCCGGTGCGACAACGATTGGCGAGGCTGGCGTAAATCACTTCGCCGACGTCGGTATGCGCGAACTGAATCACAAGGGAGTGGTCGATGTCCCGGACATCATCGCCGCCGGTTATCACATTCGAACGCATCCCGCGGATGACTACTTCATTGATTTTCCCCAAGACTCGGATTTAATGAGCGGCGTGCATGGAGCGGAAGCGGCGCGAAGAATGGTACGCGCCATGGCGAGCCGCGGCGTGAATCGCATCAAGGTGATGGCCACGGAGCGAGCCGGCACACCCGAAACCGATCCGCGCATCCGCGTGCTTACAGATGAGGAATTGAGTGCAGTGGTCGAGGAAGCGAATAAGACGGGATTGTGGGTGGTGGCCCATGCGCACGGGGATGAAGGAGCCGCGGCCGCCGTGCGCGCAGGCGTGCATGCTATTGAACATGGCACATATTTGAGCGAAGCGACGATGCGCCTGATGAAAGAAAAAGGCGTTTTTCTTGATCCCACAATTACCGCGCTCGTCGATATGTCCGAACCAGAGGGCGAGTACGATAATCCGATTTTAGAAATGCGCGGCAAAGCTATGCTCCCCACAGGGCGCGAAATGACGGCAAAGGCCTGGATGATGGGCCTGAAAATTGTTGCGGGCACGGATACTTCCTACTTCGATAAAAATAATCGAACGATGGCCGACGAAATCATCGAACTATCCGACGCGGGCCTCGGCCCAATGGAAGCGATCAAAGCCGGGACTTCCGTTTCGGCCGAAGACTTGGGCGTCGAAAAGCGGACCGGCTCGATTCGCATCGGCTATGAGGCGGATTTTGTGGTGATCGATCGCAGCCCGTTAGAAAACATCCGCCATATCGGCGACGTAGTGATGGTCGTAAACAATGGCAGAATCGCCTTGAATCGGCTGAACGTAGCGCCGCATCCATAATCGAAGAATTTGATTTCAGTAGCACAGGCTTCAGCCTGTGGGGGTTAAGGTTTGGTAGCACCAGCGTGTCGCCGGCAGTTTTTTCGCTGCGTCGCGATAACTGAAAATTGCCGGCGAGACGCCGGCGCTACAAGGACTAACCCTCGGATTAACTTGTTCAAGATCACGAATGGATGTACGTTGCTCACTAGAGACACACAAGAAACGGAAAAACAAATGAAAATTACCTCGACGAAAATTCGATTTGTCATTCTGCTGATTGCCGCGGCTGCCTTTGCCGTGCTTCCCGCGAGCGCGCAACTCTTGCCGCCAAACAGCTCCGGCGTCACGATGGGACACATCCACTTGTTCGTGAAAGACGTCGAAGCGCAGAAACATTTCTGGACGGCGACGATGGGCGGCACAGTGGTGCAAAACGGACAGCTCATGCTGATCCAGTTCCCCGGCGTTTACATTATGCTGCGGCAGGCGGATCCCTCCGCGCCGCCGTCCGGCTCGATCGTGGATCACTTCGGTTTTGTGCTGAAAGATTTGCCGGCGGCGATGGCGAAATGGAAGGCAGGCGGTGTTGAGATCGAGCAGGCCTCAAATCCCAATCAGGGCTACGTGCACGGTCCCGACGGAATTCGCGTGGAATTTTTTGGCGATCCTTCTCTTTCTCATGCGATCGAGATGAATCACATTCATTTCTATCCCGTCGATATTCCCGCGATGCAGGCCTGGTACGCGAAAACATTTGGCGGAATTCCCGGCAAGCGCGCTCGCGTTGCCACGCCGGGATGGATCGATTGCGACGATTTGCCGGGCGTAAACCTTTCGTTCTCGCAAGGAAAAACAGCGCTGGCTCCTACCAAAGGGCGGTCGCTCGATCATATCGGCTTCGATGTAAAGGATCTGGAAGCATTCGTGAAGAAACTTGATGCGCAAGGAACAAAGCTGGATGAGCCGATTCGCAATGCGCCGAATGGGACGACTAAGGTTGCATATCTAACCGATCCATCGGGAACGCGCATTGAGCTGACGCAAAATCTTGCGCCCGCCGCCAACTGATAGCCTCGCACAACTTGGAAATAAACGCGGAGCGTCCATCAGTCTGCCGCACGAAACGTGGGCGAAAACGCTTACTTAATTCGTGATGCCGCATTCCGCAAAACTTCGGCGCTGCGCTTGAATGACTTCAATTCCTCCGCGGACATCTTCGGCTCAAGAATTTGACTAACCCCTTGTCGCCCCACCACGCTCGGAAGCGAAATGGTAACTTCAAATTTTGGATTGTAGGACCCTATGGGGATGACCGCGTGCTCGTCGCGCAAAATCGCATCCGCAATGCGCGCCGTAACCATGCCTATTCCTAGCTGGCTCGCACCCGTTCCTTCGATAATCGTGATGTTGGCAAAGCGCACATCCTGCTCGACATCTCGTTGAAATTCAGCGAGCGATTGATCACTCTTCTCCAGCAATTTGGAAATGGGCGTGCCACCGACACTCGCCGAGGACCACAAAAATACCTGGGACGTTCCATGCTCTCCCACCACTTGCGCCTCAACATACATGGGGTTCACTTTCAGCCGGCGCGCCAGATGTAAACGGAAACGCAGAGAATCCAGAAAAGTGCCGGAGCTCAGCACGCGATCATGCCCAGCGAGTTGGCGGGCGAGGTCGGCCAGCGGATCGGGCGGATCAGTGACCACCAGGATCAACGCTTCCGGCGCCACGGCAACGACTCTGGGAACCACTTCGCGATAGACGGCAGCGTTCGTGTCCAGAAGTTTCAATCTGCCCGCGGGATCGTTGCGATCCGTCGCTCCTCCCGCTTTTTCATTCGCGCCCGCGGTAATAATCACGAGCGCCGCGCCGCCAAGATCGGAATAATCGCCGGCCAGTAGTTCAACCGATGGAGAAAGAGTCGCGCCATATTGGAGGTCGGCCACAACTCCCTTGGCGCGTTGCTGATTCTTGTCCACTACAACGACCTGGCAGGCTATTCCCCTCATGACGAGCGACAAAAGACTTGCGGAGCCTACGCCGCCAGCCCCAACAATGCCCACTTTCATTCGCAGCCTCGATTCATTCTGCCCAAGGAAGCCAAGATTTTCTGCCTGTACGGCATTCTTTTCGGTATACCACAAGAGGTGGGAAGACTGTAGTGGGAAGATTCTTGCAGGAAGTTTAAGACGCCGCGACGCTGAGAATTTCTTTCGTGCTCGGCGCGGGTTGCGCACGGCCCATCAGATAAATAGCTGCGCCACCTATGAACGCGGAAATTGCCGCGACCAGAAAAATTGTGGCCAGCGGAAAATGCAGCGAAAGCATTAGGCCGCCGAAGATTGGGCCCAGGATCGATCCGATGCGGCCGATGCCAAGTCCCCAGCCTACTCCGGTCGAACGGATATATGTCGGATAGAGAGTGGCTGCGAGAACATTTGTGCCGGTTTGTCCGCCAACAATTCCTGCACCCGCAAAAAACGCGGCTCCCATGATGAGCCCTATGGAATGAGTATGGCCAAGCAGCGCGACAAAAACAGCGCCGAGCAAATAGATCGATGCCACGGTGCGATAGGCTCCGAAGCGGTCAATAAAAATTCCCAGGATCAGGCTCGCGACAACGCCCCCTCCCTGAAATACAGCGGTGGCGACGACAGAAAGCGAGAGCGTGATTCCGGCATTATGAAATACGGTAGGCAGCCAGCTCGAAAGCAAATAAATATCCAGCAGGCTGACGAAAAATGCGATCCAGATCAGAATAGTGGCAAGGGCGCGGCCGTGCCGGAATAGATGCAGCACGGGCAGGCCCGATGCGTGCTCTTCGTGCACCACAAAAATTGCATCGTTCGGGTAGACAAGATCAGGATTCACCCGCTTGAGCAACCCTCTCACTTTCTTGTTTTCCTTGCCGTGGATCACCAGATGCCGGATCGATTCAGGAAGCAGCAACGCCAGCACCGGAACCAAAAGCAAAGGCATCACGCCAGCGAGAACAAAAACTCCTCGCCATCCGTAAACTGGAAGTATCGGCACGGCTGCAAAGCCAACGATCGTTGCACCGATCGGAAATCCACAAAACATAATGGTGATCATCGTGCCGCGCCGGCGCTGCGGCGAGTATTCCGCGGTCAGCGCGATCGTGTTCGGCATCACTCCGCCAAAACCGAGGCCTGCCAAAAATCGCAGAGCGATCAGGCTGTTCACAGAATTCGCAAAAGCCGTGGCCAGCGTAAACAAACCGAACAGCAGGGTGCAGGTGACGATCACGCGCCTGCGGCCAAACCGGTCGGCAATCGGGCCAAACGTCAGCGCGCCGAGCATCAAACCAATCAGGCTAACGGCAAAAATCCGCGACAGCGCGGCAGGGGCAAGGTGCATGTCATGGGCAAGCGATGGCGCGATGTAGCCAATCATTTGCGCAGCAAACCCGTCAAGCATCGCCGCCAGCGCGCACAAAACCATGATGCGAATCTGAAACGCGCCGACTTTTTGCGCGTCAATTACTTGCGGAACATTCACAGTAGTTGCATTCGTCATGAGTTTCGGCCAGTGCCATAGGCCTTCAGCCTGTGCGGGGTTAGGCCTTGCGAAGATTAAAACCGCACAGGCTGAAGCCTATGCCACAAAAATCAAAAACTCTTTCAACATCACAGTTAAATTTTATTCAGCACATCCGCAAATTTCGCCGCGACTCTCGCGCGCAATTCCGGTGTCGCTCCAGCGACTGGCGGAAAATCTTTAAGCCGCTCAAATGGCCGGCACGCGTCAATCAAGCCGCGCGAACTGTAATTCACGGGCGACCCGTGCGGAATGATCGGGTCGAGCGGCCCACTCCACATACGTTTGATAATTTCAATATCCAGGGCGGGATCGCAGCGCGTCGAGATCGCCCAAACCACATCGAACAAATCCGTCGGATCGACGTCCTCATCCACCACCACAACAAAGCGGCCGAGATACGCGCCAGCCTGGCAGCCGGCCGCCACGAGAGCGACCTGCTTCGCGTGCCCCGCATATGCTTGCTTCACGGAAATTACGTTGAACAAGCGCATCGCGCCCGCTTCATGGCACCACACACCCTGCACGCCGGAAATTCCCGCACGCTCAATCGCATCCCAAATCATGCCGGACTTTACGATGGACCTGCCGAACGACATGTCCGACGGCGGACGCATGGGTGTAGCCATCGTGAGAATGGGATTGTTGCGATAGTAGACGCGCCGCACGCGAATCACCGGCTGTTCGCTGGACGGGCTCGCGTAATACCCGGTGAATTCCCCAAAGGGACCTTCGGTGTGAACGTCGCCGGGGGATAATTCTCCTTCCAAAATAATTTCCGCATGCGCCGGCATCGGAAGCCCATGAATTTCGCTGGGAATCACCTCGAACGGCCCACCGCGATGTCCGCCTGCATAATCGAATTCCGAAACGCCAAATTTTATTTCGTTCGCAGCGGCCAAAAATAATAAAGGATCATGCCCACAGCACACCAGAACAGGACACGGTTTTCCTTGCTTAAAATATTTTTCGCGAATTTGCCTCCCGTGCTTGCCGGGAGACATCCACAGGCCTGTCGTATTTTTGGAATGAACCTGCACGCGATAGGTCGCCGCGTTCACCCAGCCTTCATCCGGATCGCGCATGATCACCAGGTCTTCAGTGCCGATGTACCGGCCGCCGTCTCTTTCGTGCACGCGCGGCGCAGGGAATTTGTAGAGGTCCACATTTTCGTCGCGGTCAATATTTTCCAGGATTGGACCTTGCTTCACGGTGACAGGCGGGATCGGCTTATGCAGTTTCATGCGATCGCGGAATGCCTGCACCACATCGATGGCCGACTTCGGCATTGGAAAACCAAGCATGAGCGCCATTCGTTTCGCGGAATTTCCCGAGCCGGATAGAACCCGGAAACCTTCCGGATAGCCGGTAATGTTTTCAAAAAGCAAAGCGGGCGCTTCCGATTTTTTATGGTTGACGATTTCAGCGAGGGCTCCCAGTTCCAGATCCCAATTCGCGCCCTTCACGTGCGCAACTTCGCCCACGCTTTCCGCGCGTTCCAGGAATTCGCGCAAGTCGCGATGAGGCCGATCGTATAAGCCCAGCCATTTGCGATCCGCCGTTTTAGGTTCGATGGTCTGCGACATAAGCGATTCCTTCCGTTGCCATCTACTTTCGTTGACGAATCTTATATCACGTCTTGCCAAAGTCAGATGTACGGTCTCCGGTTTTGTAGCGGCCTCTACGTCCCGTGATCTCCGGGACGGAGAGGGCGACTTTGCTCGGATATTGAGCCGCTACCCCCCGGTCCGGTCGTTGGAAGATAAGGGCGCAAGTGAAGTAAGATGGGCGCGAACCACACAACGATACTTTGAAAAAGAAAATTTGTGAGGATTAAATGTCACTCGTGAATCGCATCGTTTTCGCGCCCGCAATATTGTGCGCGACGCTGGCCGGAATGTTTGGCGCGAATGTTTACGCGCAAGCCGATCTTAATTCCGCGCCCAACCCGTACCGCACAGTTGAAAACTGGGCGAAGCTGCCCGAGGGCAGAACGTGGGGGCAAGTAATCAGCGCGGACATCGACCGTGACGGAAAAAGCATCTGGGTGATCGAGCGATGCGGCGGTACTTCCTGCGCCAATTCCATTCTCGCGCCCGTCCTGAAATTCGACGCCTCCGGAAATCTGGTGAAAAGTTTCGGCGCGGGAATGATTGTGCGCCCTCACGGCCTGTTCATCGACCAGAAGAATAATATCTGGGTGACGGATGGTGACGCCGAAAACGGCAAGGGCGACCAGGTCTTTGAATTCAACCAGGACGGAAAAGTTTTGCTTGCTCTTGGCAAAGCGGGAGTTGCGGGAGATGGCGAGGATACTTTCAATAAACCAAGCGATGTGCTGATCGCGCCGAACGGTGACATTTTCGTTGCCGACGGCCATGGGCCGGGCTCGAACGCGCGCATCGTGAAATTTTCGTCCGCCAGAAAATTTATGAAAGCGTGGGGAAAACAAGGCGTAGAACCGGGGGAATTCAATAATCCGCATTCGCTCGCCATGGATTCCAAGGGGCGTTTGTTCGTTGCCGATCGCGGCAACAACCGCGTGCAAATATTCGATCAGGACGGAAAATTTCTGGAAGAGTGGAAGCAATTTGGAAGGCCGAGCGGCGTGTATATCGACAAGCACGACATTTTGTACGTGGCCGACTCGGAATCGAACATGTCCCGCAACCCCGGGGTCCGCCGCGGCATTCGGATCGGAAGCGCGAAAGACGGCAAGGTCACCGCGTTTATTCCAGACCCGGTGCTAAACCCTGGACAGGGACTAGAACCGACAAATGGAACCGCGGCCGAAGGCGTTGCTGCGGATGCGGCGGGCAATGTGTACGGCGCGGAAGTAGGCCCGAAAAATTTCAAGCGGTACGAAAAGAAATAATCCATTGCGCGGGCGCCTCATGAAATCTAATTCGCGTTATTCCAAAATATCTAGACTTTTAATATACGCTCAGCATTCCCATGGAAAACTTGCTCCATGATTTCGCTCGGGTAGCCGAGTTCCCCCCACTCGCGCAGCACGCGCTCGTAGGGAATGCTCGGATAATCGCTGCCGAAAATGATTTTATCTTTCAGCCGCCCGCGAATATCTTTTTTCAGCTGAGGCGGAAAATATTGCGGCGCCCAGCCGGATAATTCCCAATAGACGTTTCCCTTGTGCAGGGCCACGGCGGTCATTTCGTCCACCCAGGGCCAGCCGGGATGCGCAGCCAGAATTGTCAGCGAAGGAAAATCCGCGGCCAGTTCATCGATCGCGGACGGGTGCGCGTGGCGAATTTTCGCGCCCATGCCTCCCGGCATCCCCGCGCCCATGCCGGTAGTGCCGACATCGATCATCACCGGCACATTCATCGCGTCGATCAGTTCGAACAATGGATACAGGTGGCGATCGTTCACCGCGTAGTGGCCCATGATCGGGTGGAAGTGGAAACCCAGCATCCCCAGATCTTCAATCGCGTGCCGCGCCTCGCGCAGCGCTTCTTCATCTTTGAAGGGATCGACCGCGGCCCAGGACTGAATGATTCGATTCGGGTGGCGCTTCTGCATCGCTGAAACGTAATTGTTCGAACACGGAGCCGTGCCGATGGTCGTCTCCAGGTCCAGCGCCACAAGAATGGCTTCGACACCGGCCTGCGTAAATTCCTGGACGACTTCTTCTTCCTCCTTCGCCACCCATGGGCGGTTCCAGTATTTCGCCAGTGCATCCACATAGGGCTGCTGGCAGGCAATCCATTCGCGCGTGTTTGGGTAGCAGTGAACGTCGATGATTCTCACGGGTTTCCTTTGAACTGCTGTAGCCCCGGGTCTTTTGATCTGAGAGAACTCGAAGGGCCAGACCCTGGGTTTTTCGCGCAAAGTGCAACGATTCTCCGCCTACGCCGATGCGCCGCCCTTGCCTTTCTGTTCCTCAACCATTTTTTGAGTAATCACTTCCGTCAGCGTTTTTTTGGATACTTTGCCGAACGGAGACAACGGAAAATCCCTCATGACTTCCAATCGCTCGGGCAATTTATATTTTGCAATTTCTTTAGCGAGCAAAAATTGTTTCAACTCGTCGAAATTCAACTGCGCGTTTTCTCGAAGCTGAACGCACGCGCACATTCGTTCTCCCAAAATAGGATCAGGAATTGGCACACAGGACGCATTCTTCACGGACGCATGCGACAAAATCAAATTTTCAATTTCCTCGGCGCTGATTTTTTCACCGCCGCGGTTAATCAAATCCTTCTTTCGCCCTTCCACCACATAGTTGCCGGATTTGTGCCGCCGCATCAGGTCGCCCGAACGGTAAAAACCATCCGAGGTGAATGTGCGCGCATTATATTCGGGCACGCCAAAATAGCCTCGCAGCGTATAAGGGCCGCGGCAGCAAAGCTCGCCCACTTCCCCGCCAAGTATTTCGCGGTCGTCGTCATCGAGCAGGCGCACTTCGTCATCCGGCGATACGGGGCGACCCACGGTTTCCTGGCTCACGTCCAGCGGATCGTCGAGGCGCACAAACATCAGCAGGCCTTCGGACATCCCGAAATTTTCCTGCACAAAAGCGCTAGGAATCAGCTTCTTCGAGAGCAGTCGAACTTCGGGCAGCATGGATTGCCCGCCGCTCTGAATAATTTTCAGCGAAGAAAGATCGTGGCGGGTCACCGCCGGATCGTGCAACAAACGAATCAGCAGCGCGGGAACCACTTTTATGTGCGTGACGCGGTGTCTTTCAATCAGCGCGCAAACATCTTCCGGGCGCGGGCTGGTGCTGAGCACCGCGCGGCCACCATTAAACAGCACGCCTTGAATGCCGGGACACGCTAGCGGCAGATTGTGCGCAATCGGCAAAATAACCAAGAGGACGGTGTCCTGGCTGACCGCGCAAACTTTTGACGCCATCTTCGTGTTGTACGCGTAATCGTTGTGCGTGCGCGGAATCAGCTTCGGGATTCCTGTCGTTCCGCCGGAAAGTTGAAAAATGCATGGATCTTCCGGGTCGAGACAGATTTCGGCCAACGCGGATTTGGGCAGGCTGGCAGGCTTTGCGATCAAATCGCTCAGCGAGAAAAAACCGGGCCGCGCAGGTCCAAGAACAATTCCATATTTCAGGTGCGAAACTTTTTGGCGAATGCGGTCGACCATCGCGTAGTAATCGAAATCACCCTGCTGGTCCGGAACTACGCACGCGGCGGCGCCGCACAATTCCACAAATTGCTTGATTTCCGCATAACGATGCGGCATGAGCGCGGCGATCAGTATGCCGCCGATTTTCTGCAGCGCTAGATACAGAACCACAAATTCAAAGACATTTGGCAATTGCACGACGAGACGATCGAGTGGGCGAATTCCAATTTCCAGAAGATTCAACGCAAGATTATCCGACATCCGGTCGAGTTCGCCGTAATTGATGGAGCGATCGCGATCGATCAGCGCGACTCGATTTTCGTATTTCTCAAACGCAATCCTGTATTCCTGCGCCAGCGCTTTATCAATCCAATAGCCCTTTTCGCGGTAACGCTTTGCAAATTCAGGCGGAAATGGAACGACACCTTCCAGCACGGGTTCCCCTCCCTAAAAAAATCAGGTATCGCGACGATTCGTAATCATGCAGCGCATTATGTGGCATAGGCTTCAGTCTGTGCGGTTTTAGGCCTTGCAAGTACTAACCCCGCACAGGCTGAAGCCTATGCCACATAATTCCTTACGTCGTTGCGGAAAAGCCTCCGTCTATCACAATAATTTCACCGTTTACAAAACGATTGCTGGTGATCAAATTTACGATCACCTCGGCTACATCTTCCGCCGTGGCGCAACGGCGCAGCGGAGTGCTCTTCGCGCGGCGCGCCATTAAATCCTCATACCTATCGCCCAACATGCGCTGCATCCAGTCGCCTTCCATCCAACCGGGAGCTACCGCATTCACTCTGACGTCCGGAGCAAGATTCAGCGCCAAAAGTTTTGTGAGGCTCACCACGGCCGCTTTGCTCGTGGCATAAGGCAGTGGCTGCGGCCCAGGTCGCAGGCCCACGATGCTGGCGGTGTTCACGATGCTTCCGCGAGCAGCCTTGAGCATGGGAGTGGAAGCGCGCGTCACTTGAAACATTCCGCGAACATTCACCGCGAAGACGCGATCCCATTCTTCCGCGGTCATGGATTCGAAATCACTGGGCTTCACGTTCGAAGTGGTGCCTGCGTTGTTCACCAGCGCGTCGAGGCGTCCAAACTCTTTTTCGACGGCCGCGAGCATTTTGCGCACAGAGGGATCGTCGCTCACGTCGCACTGAAATAGCAGCGTCTTCGCCCCTTTTGCTTGCGCTTGTGCGGCGGTTTCGCGCGCCGCCGCTTCGCTGCGGCTGTAATTGATGGCAACGTCATAACCCGCCGCCGCCAGCGCTACGGCTGCGGCGCGGCCGATTCCCGTGGCGGCTCCGGTGATCAGTGCTGCTGGCTTTGACTTCGTCATTCGTGCGTCTCCGCGTGGCTTAGGTTACAACGTCTCTGCCCTGCTGAGTTTTTTGCAGCACTGTCAGAAAAGCCCCGCCTCTGAAGAGGCGGGCTACAGCAACTGGCAAGATTTTCATTACTGCTGTAGCCCGGGTCTTCAGACCCGGGGGTTTTGTGCCAACACTAATAAACCATCCCCCGGCGAAGCTCACTTCTCGCCTGCTCAGGTCCGCACAGGTTCAGGCGTTGCAATTTGCGCGCGCGACATTTTCGACGACGCAAACAAAATCGCGCATCCTCCGATGAACGACGCGGCCCCAATCGCAACGAACAATCCGGACGTGCCCCGCGTATGCTGCTGCAACAGTCCGGTGATGAACGGACCGAGAATTCCTCCAGCGCGTCCAACCCCCAGCATCATGCCTACAGCGGTGCCGCGCACTTCCGTATCATAGGACGCGGCCGTGAAATTATTCAGAATGTTTTGCCCGCCAAGAATACAAAAACCCGCGGCGCCTACGCAGATAATATTCAGCGCATGAATATTAAACAAAACGAGGAGGCCAACCGAAATCGCGCCGCCAAACCACCACACTGACATGGCCTCGCGATCTCTTCCCGTTCGGTCCGCAATGTATCCGCAGACAAGCGAGCCAATAAACGCCATGGCCTGAATTAACGCGCCGAAACTAAAGCTCGTCGCAAATCCTTCTCCCCGTTGCATCATGGCCGTGGGAACCCAACCTGAAAGCCCCCAGATCCCGAACAAAATAAAGAAGGCCGAGGCCCACACGGAAAGAGTTGTGCGGCGATAGCGCGGAGATAAAAGCAAAGAGACAGAAGCGGGACGATCGCTCGGCTCGGGAAATACGAACTTTTCGCCGGGCGCCGCATAGCGGGCAGCCTGCGAAGGATTTAAGCGGGACAAAATTTGCGCGATGCCCTGCCAATTCCCTCGCATTGCGGAAAATTGCAGCGACTCAGGAAGCGCGACGTGACAGATGATGACCAGCACAATGGAAAGTGAAGCGGCGTAGTACAGCGCCTGCCAACCGAACATCGGCGTGAGATAAACGCCGACCGCCGCGGCGACGATTCCGCCCGTGGCCCAGCCCAGCGCCCAGCCCCACATCGAAAACGTATTCGCCAGGCGGCGCGGCGCGTATTCGTTTACGTAGGTTACGCCCAGCGGCAGAAGCGCGCCCATGCCAAGCCCCGTGAGCAAGCGCAAACCGCAAAAAGCGAAAAACGAATTCCCAAGCGTCGCTGTCGCAAAACTGAAAATTGTAACGGTCCACAATGCGACGAGCAGCGTAGTGCGGCGGCCATAGCGATCCGAGAATTTTCCCTGCAAGAGCGCACCGATCATGAAACCAATCAGTCCGCTGGATACGAGCAGTCCAGCCTGGCCGGGCGCAAGATGCCACGGCTTCGCCACGTAATGGATCACGTAAGCAGGATTGAACGTATCGTAGCCGTCAAAAAATACGACCAGGCCGACAAGCAAAGCAAGAAATCGGTGGTAGGGCCCGATCGGAGCATTGGCGATTTCCTCGCGCACATCGATCATCGGCCGCACACCATTGGGATGCAGCCCTTAATCGACGAGATTGATATGCTGTGTCGCATCTCTGCTTATGAATAATTCACTGCGCGCGGTGGAATGGTTTTGGTCCCGCCCAGTGTAAACGGGTTCAGAGCGAAGTCAAGCTGAGGCGGGCGGCGTCAGTCCCTCATTTTGCTACCAAAGTCGCCCTCTCCATCCCGAAGATCACGGGACGGAGAGGCCGCTACAAAACCGTAATGCATTGCAGTTCCTTTGTGGAGGCCGCCCGTCTTTTCGAGCGGGCAGCCTTTTTGCTGTAACACAGCAAAATTCAAATTGATTCACTATGCAGGCGGCACGGGCAGGCGAGAGTCTATCTGTAATAAATTAAGGCAAACGCACAACAGGGTCTTCCTCCACTTGCTTCACTTGGCCAATCCGCGGCCATAAAAGCCCAAACAACACCCAGGCAAAACCTGCCGCGATGACAATGAGCATCAACAGCCGCAAAGTTTTAGCGACCGGAGCCGCTTCCATGGAGGGCAAGTGAATCGGGTACTGGCTCAACACCTGGTAGCGTTCGAGCATCCAGTGCCAGGCCGTGTGCGCCACGATAGCGGAGAGAATAATGGTGCCCATTCGCTCAGCGACCACGCGGCGGAACAAAAGGTCCAGCGCAGGAATCATCACCGCGAGAACCAGAAGCTGACCGAGCTCGACACCCAAGTTGAACGATAGCAGCGAGGCCAGCAAGTGCGATCCGGCGAACTGCATCGTCTGCCGCAACGCAAATGAAAAACCGAATCCGTGAACGAGGCCGAACGCGAAGGTGATCATCCAGCGGCGCTGCACAGTCGCGCCGCCCACGATGTTTTCGAGCGCCATGTACACGATGGACATCGCGATCAGCGTTTCGATCAGCGGCGGAAACCACAGCGCATCCGGCGCAAGATTGTAGGCAGAAGCGATGAGCGTAATGGAATGCGCAATCGTAAAAGAAGTGACCACCGGAATCAGCGCGCGGAATCGCCGGAACGGGATCACCAGGCAGAACAAAAACAGCAAATGATCGGTTCCATCCAGAATGTGAAAAAAGCCCAGCTTCACAAACTGGCCCGCAGCCTGAAACCAGCGTGGGTCAAGATGAACGAGGCCCGGGTCGCCGAGAAATTCAAACGCGCGGACCGCGCCGCCCGGCGGCAGGAAACGCAGCGCTATCACGATTCGCGAAGCCAGACGATCGAGTCCAGGATGAATCGAAAAATGGGACTGGTCGGACTGTATGGGATATTCGAACAGAACGTCCATCATCAACTGGTCCCAGAAGATGGGCATTCCATTCGTAAGCTTGGGACCGCTGAGGTGCGCGAGCGCCTGGTCGTAGCTGGCAAAGGAAGGGTCGGACTCCAGCGAGAGCCGCGTCGCAACCACGCGCGGCTTCGGCAGCCGCGTGTCTCCCTCGTATACATCGATAAAATCGGAAAGCCAGAGAGTGGCGGCTTCGTGCAGCGACGGATCGACGCGATCAAAATCCAGGAAACCCTTGTCGCGCTCCGGAAATTCCACATCGCGCATGGTCTTCA
>DATAPT010000263.1:0-5989 GCA_036265065.1 Candidatus Acidiferrales bacterium
CTTGGTCGTAAAGAAAGGATCGAAAATTCGCGAGACAATTTCAGGAGGTATTCCCGGGCCGTCATCGCCCACTTCCAGTTGCAGGCGATCTCCCGGAAGGCGGCCCGTCGGAATCTGAATGTGTCCCGTAACGGTTTCATCCGTGCGGCTCATGACGATGGCTTGTTCCGCATTCACAATCAGATTTAGCACCGCCTGCGGCAATTGCGCCGCGTCTGCCCACGCTTGCGGCAGTTCGGGATCGAGCGACAATTTCACTTCAATGTTCTGCAGTTTTAATTCGTATGCTCGCAGCGAAAACGTTCGCTCAATCACATCATTCAAATGCACAGCACGGCGCTCCGCCTTGGTTTCGCGCGAGAAAAGTAAAAGATTTTTTACGATTCGCCCGGCGCGCTCGGCTTCCTGCGAGATTCGTTTGGCGTCCGCGGCTAGCTCGGGCGCCGTCCTTCGACTAAGCAAAAGCTGCGCGTAACCCTGAATGCTGGTCAGCGGATTATTCAGCTCGTGCGCGATCCCGGACACCAGCTGACCGAGCGCTGCCATTTTTTCGGTCTGCAGCATTTTGGACTGGATCATCCGCTGCCCGGTAATGTCCCGATAAACTTCCAGCCGTCCGATCCGCTCGCCATTCGGAAGCGACAATGGCCTTGCAAACCGCTCTACGATTCTACGCGTAGGATGCAGCAACTCGATTTCATCCCAACTGGCTTCCTCACTTTGCAGGATGTGTTCGCGCCAGCGAATGGCCGTTTCCACGGGGCGTGCAAAATAGTAGGAAAGATTGTCGATCAGCGCATGAATTGAGCCCATTGCCAGAATGTTGCGCGATTCCATTCCAAAAATTGCCGCCAATCGGTCGCTGGCCATCAGAATGCGCCCATCCGCGTCAAAGATCAGCACGCCAGCTTCAATGGAGGCGAGGAGACCCGCCATCTCTGCC
Organism: Candidatus Acidiferrales bacterium; assembly: GCA_036265065.1. Taxonomy (GTDB): domain Bacteria; phylum Acidobacteriota; class Terriglobia; order Acidiferrales; family UBA7541; genus Palsa-360. The sequence continues at coordinate 944 of DATAPT010000263.1, forward strand.
TGCAGCCTCTCTTCCGCTTCGTGCGACTCAGGATTGTTTTTATTCAGTTCAACGTGTATGACCCACCGCGGCGAATTTGCGCTGTTCGAGGACACCTCGCAACGCAGCGACATCCGCGCAACGCCGCCACGTTCGAACGTGCCTTGCAGCACGGCCCTGGCGGATCCCGCTTTGTCTTTAAAAGTTCCTTCCACCGAAACGATTTGACTTCGCCAGGCTGTTACGTCCTTGCGCGTCGCTGGAAAAAATAATTCCTCCAGAAGCGTTCCTTCCATCCTTCCCCAAGGAGCGAATAACTGCATGGCTGCGGCCCGGCTGGCCTCCAGAATTTTTCCGTTGGCATCGATCACCAGGAGGCATTCCGTGCTGTCCTCCACCATCTTGAGCAGGATTTTTTCCGAGGCGGATTGCGCCTCTCTCGCCGCATTTCTCTCCAACACGGCGGAGACCAGCATGGCGTAATATTCCAGGACCGAAACATCCTCGTCGGCGGTTTCAGATTGCGCAAACCCCGCCAGCAAAACGATCGGCGTCTTCTTCCGGCCTATCATTGGGATGGCTGCGATGCGATTCAAACTACGGTGTTGGGTACCTTTCAAACCGCCGGAAATTTTGATGGCTTCGCCACGCTGGATTTCAGCTTTTGCGCCATCTTTCTGAGCTTTGCGCCACAGTTCTAAAACACTCTCCTCCCGCAAGAGCGGCAAAAGTTCCGGCGCGCCATTCCAACCCTCTTCCGCCTGGGGCGGTGCATCGCCATCACCCAAGGCAATAAACTCCGCATGCGTAAAATTCCTGATCGTCCGCGCCAGTTGATGGAAAACGGAGCCGCTGGCTGCGTCCGCTTGCAGGCATCGCATAAAGCTGATTTGATTTTTTACATCTTCGCCGCCATGGACCTTCACGGCGGATAGAAATGGGTATTGGACGGACAAGGCAATTTCTTCGGCCAGCGATCTCAGCGCGCCCATATTTATTTCTAATTTTTCCGGAGAGTTCTCATAGCCCACCATTCCCAGCCCCACCGTGCGATGCCCCGCTCGAAGAGGAATCCAAATCACGCTGTGCATGCCGGTCAAGGGGCCAAGCTGAGGAGTCACTTCGTCGGCTACCAGATCCACACGAAAAGGACTGGAACTCTCAAGAGCCGCGCTCAAAAATGGAGCCGAAATATCGAGCGCATTCCACTGCTCGGGAATCGGTCCCGCAAGCGATTGCACGGCGCACCCGGGACCAGATTCTCCCCTCCGTCTTCCGGAGAGCCATAGCCCTGCGCGATCCGCCCCGCTCGCCACCAGCAATGCCCGCGCGCCCAGGTGAAGCATTTGGCCGAAGGACTCGCCGCTGACTCGAGGAAGGCCGTGCGCGTTCGCCCGATCCTCTGCCCGGCGCCCCCTCCGCCATCTTCGTTCCCACCTGGCTGCAGGCATACTTTCTTACACTCCAAACAAAAGTATTAAATAACTGAGCAGCATCGCCGCCCCTAAAGTGACCATGGTCCTGATGACTGTGCGAATCGCCTGGTAGTGTGTGAAATAAATGTCACGAATCATCTCTTGGCTACCTCCGGTCGCATATTTGTAATGCACCACGGTGGCCAATGGGAAAAGGCGAATAAATCCTTATAAATCAATAAGATTTGAGTGCGGCGGAATTAAGCAGAAATGTTTCGCATTCCCATCCCGAAACTTCTCAGCGAATTGCTTCCCGGAGTGGAAAATATTTGGGTCTAGGCAATGAGGCTTTGGCTGCGGGGCTTCGGTTCCATTCTGATTGCAATCATAAGGCATTCTTCGTTAAGAACCTGCCGAATCCATATCATTCCATGAAATTACCAACTGATTATCTTTTGCGCGCCTGCGCCACCATCTCGATCAAAACGCTTCTGGCTTCTTCCGGCGTGCCTGCTTCCCTGACAAACGCAATGCGCGCTCCGCGCGGGCCCTCCAAGGTTTTCAGCCGCACGTTAAATCCCAGCCGGTCGACCGAAGTCATCGCCGCTTCCTGCCCATCGATTCCAACAAACGTCCGCGCGAGCAGCGTGAGCGCCTCGCCGTGATCCGCATTCATGTGCTGAATGATTTGCGGGGCGGACTCCGCCAGAGGATCGGGCCGCCCGCCGGAATAATCCGCAGCCGACACCCAGCCCATCACGCCAAAGCCGCCCACATAATAAACGTCCACCACTTCCATGCGATAGAAGCCGAAGTCTTCGTAGTCCACCCAATTCCGGCTGTTGGCATAGCGCTCCAGATAAAGTTTCCGCGCCGCGGCCACATCCGGCTCAGGGATGCGCGCAACGTTTCCGACGAGCGTCACCCTTGATGCGCCGAGTGGATCGCCGCCATCCGCCTGCATGACCAGCAAACTGGCGCGCGGGTCCCCGTGAAGATTCTGGGTGTGCATGGCCATGGTGCTGATCAGAAATATCGGGCGCCCAAGTTCGTCGAGCCCATAGGGCATTACGGAGCCGAAAGGAAAGCCTTGCTGCTTCCGCGAATGCGTGGAAAGAGTGCCGATCCGGTTGAGATACATCAACGTGCGTGCGCGATCGGCATACGTTGTCTCCGCGACCTCCGGCTGATTGCCTGCCGGTCCCGGTCCCGCGTGTCTTCCTGTCGGTGTCGAAGCCATTGCTATTCTCCTTACGATTGCCGTGTCCACATCGATTTTAGATCATCAGAAATCGAATTACTCAATTTATGTACCCTGCAGTGGCTCTAACCCGCTCCCTCTCGAAACCCGGAAATGGATTGGCTACTCAGGTTGCGGAAAAACTGACCATCTCCGTGATTCCGAGCGAAGCGAGGAATCTGCTTTTATTTGTTTTCCTATAGTTAAATCGAAGAGAGATTCCTCGCTCCGCTCGGAATGACAAAATAGATTACTTTTTCCGAAACCTGTACCGCCCACGAAGTTAATTCTGAAAGCCATCTACATTACCAAGCCGCTTGACTTTGAGCCTCGCACAGTTCTACTCTCTGCGCCAACCAGTAAGGAGTCTCTTCCCATGCGAAAGCTGACTACGATGAAAAAATATTTCTGCGGTCGAACGAACGTTTGGCTCATGGCCGGAACGCTGCTCGTGGCGCTGCCCCTGGCGGCGAGCACGGCCCGCGTGTACGTCGCAAACAGAGGCGGAACGACCATCGACATTATTGACACCACGACGAACAAGGTCGTCGATGTGATCAAGGGCATCGAGTCGCCCGAAGTGATCCGTTTCTCGCCCGACGGGAATCGCCTCTACATCACCAGCCGGAGCGAGGATGTTCTCGACGTCCGGGATCGAAAAACCGGAAAGCAAATCAAGAAAGTTCCTCTCAGCGGCTGGGCCAACGACGCGCAAGTCACGAACGATGGAAAATTGATCGTAGTTTGCATTCGCAATACCGGCCTCGATGCCATCGACGCCGGAGCGCTGGACATTATTGACTCCAAGACGCTGGTAAAAGTGAAAAGCATTCCGGTGAAACGCGGCCTGCACGACGTGGCCCTGACGGACGATGGCAAATTTGCCGCCGCCGGCTCGCCAGGCGGAAAGTTCTTCGTCGTTTTCGATTTGCAGAAAATGGAAATCGCCTGGGAAATGGATTACGACCAGGGTGTACTGCCCGTGATAATTGAGAGCGGCCCCGACGGCTCGGGCCAGCGGATCTTCGCGCAGCTCAATGGAACGAATGGATTCTCCGTAGTCGATTTTGCGACCCACAAAGAAGTGGCAAGAATCAAAAATCCCGATGAGCCCAAGGGGTTTCCTCCCGGCTGCGAAGGCATCAGCCACGGCATCGGAATCGCTCCGGATCATAAGACACTGTGGACCAACAGCAGGCCGGCCAACGCGGTTTTCGTCTACTCTCTCCCTGACCTGAAGCTGATGGGACATGTTTCCTTGCCCGAGACGGAAGTGCCGGGAAAAGCGTCGCGCGGCGGCGGCCCCGCATGGGTCACTTTCACTCCCGATAGCAAGATGGTTTACATTTCCACGTGCGGGACGAAGTCGATCACCGCAATTGACGTCACCGCCATCAAGGAGGTGACTCGCATCCCGGTTCACGAGATGCCCGATCGCATCAGCACACTCGTGCTGCCGTAAATTTGTGATTTTGCTTTGTGCTCAGAGAGCGTGATGCTTGGTCGTCTCACGAGAATTATTTATAACGGAGCGAAGGCGATGATGATTTCTACGATTCTGTTAAAAAAGATTCTGCCAAAAATTCTTTCGGTTGGCTTCCTGGCCGCGACTGCCGCGCTCCTCTACGCAGCCGCTCCCTCGACGAAGGCGCAGACGCCCGCCAGCGCCGACGCGCAACCCCCGCAGCTCGATTACGAATTTTTTAAAACGCGCGTCGAGCCCATTTTTCTGAAGAAACGCTCCGACGAGCACGTCCGCTGCTACGTTTGCCATCAAATCAGCCGCCATGGTGGCGGTCCCTTGAGCCTGGATATGCTAACGCCCAGCGCGAGCTTTTGGACAGAAGACCAGTCCCGCCACAATTTCGAAACTGTTTCCAAACTGGTCGTTCCCGGCAACCCATCCCTGAGCCTTTTTCTTCGAATGCCCCTGGCCCCGGAGGTAGGTGGCCTAGCCGACACCCATCAGGGCGGCCGGCAATTTGCCTCCGAGGACGATCCCGACTGGAAAAATATGAAGGCGTGGGTGATGGGGCAAAAAGCGGGAAGCGCCACCACCCCGTAGTTTTTTCTTGAGGAAATTCTATTTAAGTGAGCAGCGGAATTTTAGTTGAGGATTGATCTGAACGTGGTCCCTTAAAATTCAAAGGGTCCTCCACTCACATTAAATCCAATCTAGGCTGACGCACCCAGCAGACTTGCCAGGCGGCTCGTCAGATTTTCTCAAGAATCAGAAGTGCGTCCAATGGATGCAACGTAATCTGATCGGCGCCGAAACCGCGCCGCTACTGTGTCGTGAATTTTTGTACTGAGCTGGTGACCCCGTCGCTCTTGCCGTTGGACTCGACCGAGTCCACTTTGTAGTAGTAGGTTGTCCGCGGCTTGAGGTTGTATAGATGCACGCGGAAAACT
>DATAPT010000264.1:0-8516 GCA_036265065.1 Candidatus Acidiferrales bacterium
TTCTTTCCTGGTTCCGTACATTTACCCTGCGCAAATCTTGCTCCGCGCATTGCGGCCAGAGCTTCCATCGAAACTAGCGCCTCAACCTCCGACTCCTGACAATATTGTCTAGTACCTACTACATTATTATCTCTTCTTATATACACAGTGCTTTCGCGCGCGCGCCCATGTCACTTCCGGCACGCCGTTTGGCCGGCCGTGCGCACTCGCGGAACACGCGCGCACGCGCGAAAACACTGCCTATTTTCTCGATTTACCCGCTAATTCCAATGTCCCGTAATGTTTTTCAACCCCGTCGTACCTTCCCTCCTTCATTTGCAACACGACTCGGTTCCACGTTCTGTTTACTCATCATTCTTTTTCACTTCGTCAATCAGTTCGACTAATCCATTCCGCCACGGCCCGCCGCTTCGTTTTCCAAAACTACCTTCAAACCAAATCAACTCACCCCGAACGTCTCATAATCACAAGGCGGCTTATTTCAAGCCTCACAAGGCATCCGTAAGCCTCGCCTTCAGAAATTATCAGGCGTTCTTCAGAACCTCTGTTTGCCCCCCCTAAAATCGATCTGTTTGGTGGCCGTCCAAAGCCCTAGGGAAAGAAAAAAATAGCCGCCACCCCTTCCCAGCCACCTTTCGCCTACATTTCGCCAGTAACGGGCGTCTAAGAACGCAAAATATATAACTGTGACGGTAATGCACTCTCTGGTTACTTCCCTTTTGCCATGTTCCGGATCCGGGTTATCCACAGGCATGTGCAAAAACTACTAGACACGAATCATGACATCTCTGTAATGTTTGAAAATACTTTTTCACAGGCATGTCCTTTTGGGCTTGCCTTAAAACAATTTAAATGGGAGTCCAGGCCATGACCATGTCTCGATTCACGCCGCCGCTAGACTACCTGCAGGCTGCATCGCGCTCGTCCTTGCAAAGTTTTGAGCTCGCTCGACTCAACCACGCCGCCAATCTTCGCAATGAAATCGCTGCTCTCATCGACCAGTGGATTCAGGAAAATTGTGAAGCGATGCTTGCCCGCTGGATGCTCGATCATCATCAGTCTCTTCAATCTCCGCCAATTTCTCCCAGCGATGTGGTCCGTTCCCTAATCGATCCAGCCTCTACCGCCCTGTTTCCCGACCCCGCAACCACAACAAACATTGTTCACGCGCCCCCACGTTTTTCCTCGCCACACGCCACACTCAAACCAGCCATCGCACGAAAATCACAAAAACAAATGCAATCCGCAACCGGCTGACCGGTACTTCCTCTGATTTCTCCACACTGCTTTCTCTACACTGCGAACTCTGTGCCGTACAATTCGACCAAAATTCCTTTCACCAAACCAAATAGATAACTTTGTCCGCTTTCTTCCCCGTACGTCCGCTCCCATCCACGCCCATTCGTCCTAATTTCCACCAGCCGCGTACAAAACAAAAAACACCGCCCCTCGTCTCCGAACGCCAATCCCCACTCCCAATTCATTCTCTAATTCAAAAAGCTTCCAATAAATCCAAATCCACTTTTGACCTACCCAATAAACAGTCATTCACCAAATTAAGTTGCATGACCATCCACCCAGAAAATAACCAGCATTCAAATCTCAATAAATCCACCAAAACCATATAACCACTGCCCAATGCACTGCTTTCAACCAAATCAATGTCAAAAAAACAATCAAATCAATCAACTACCGCGCTACACTCAACCAAACATTCCAATCCTAATAAAATCCGTAAAAATACAACGCCATCCGTCCCAGCTAAATTTCCATATGACCTAAACGCTATTTATAGCTTATGTCGTAATATACTTTGTGTGATACTACAGTACGGATAGTACGTGTGCGGTAACTCACCTATGGTTATATGTGCATTGGGACTGAAGGATGCCTAGGGGTTTCGGAATGGTGAAAATAGGTGAGATTGAAGATGGCTATTTCTTTGATCTAATTTCCAATGGAAAGTCGCCATTGAGGCGAGCAAGAATTTCGCCTTGATGCGTGAAGAAATTGGAGATCCTTATTGTAGGGCCCACGTGTGGGAAATATTCGGGTGTGGTGACATGATGAAGTAATTGTGTTTATTCAAATCAGAAAGATTCGAGGATTGGGTAAATTTTTGACCTTACTTTGGACAGGTTGGGTTTATGGCAAATCAGGTCATTGCTGCTTGCGCGTCAATATTAATCCTCAAATTTGATAGCTACCAACGTAATTAACTTTTGATTTAGCAGAAGAATGGATAGAGGACCAGGGCTTGCGCTTCAACTAAATGTGGGCTGAGAAACGAGGCATTCAGGCAATTATGCTATTTTTCTCAAGGAGTTTTTCTTTGCGGTAGATCATGGTGTTGATATTGGAGGTAGCAAGTTCGAAACCGTGGCCATGGGTTATGGCATCGGTTGGGCACGCTTCAACGCAGTAGCCGCAAAAAATGCAGCGAGAATAGTCAATATTATAGACACTGGCGTAACGCTCACCTGCCGAAATTCTTTGCGCTTCCGTGTTTTCCGCCGCTTCAATGTAAATGCATCGTGCGGGGCAGGCCGCGGCGCAGAGAAAGCAGCCTACACACTTTTCTAATCCATTTTCATCGCGGTGGAGGACGTGGATACCGCGGTAACGGGGCTGAAAATGAACGGGTTCTTCAGGATAATTTTCCGTGACAGTCTTCCGCAGCATATTGCGGAAAGTCACGCTGAAACCCTTGACCAGAGTAAGAAATGTTTCGCCAGCTTCTTGAATGATAGATGACATCGCACAAGAGTTTATCAAACTCAACGGCACAGGGCAAATCGTGATAAACACGCCGATATTCTATTCATAACGAGAACGACTGGATTGTAAGAGTAGTTTTTGCGCTTGGCGCGGAATAATGAGGAGCTTTTCGCTTTGTTTTGAACGCGAAAATTTTGAATTGAGTTTGTCCGCTTATTCAGGAAAGTCGGCGAAGAACCGCGAATTATTCATGGCGTTTTGCCGAATGTATCTACTGCGAAAAAGGAAACATCAACCATCCGATTCCAATTGCGACAAGCAGGAATGCCAGAAACGCAAAGAAGGTGTATTTTAGACGCTCCATATTTGTGCGCTTGGAGAGAAATGCAAACGTAACCGAGACGACCGCGGCAAAAAATACGAGCGCGTCGAAATGTGTAAAATATCCGAATAGGGCGCTCATTTCGGTTCTCCGCCGTGGCCGATATCGTAGGCTTCCAAGACTGTCAACAAGTTCAACATGCCTGCCGCGGCAAACAGGCGAGTGCCGTAGTCGCCTGTGGCGTGTGCGACGTCAGGGCCAGCGGGCTGAAATTGATGTGCCAGGAAGTAGAAAATTCCAGAGCCGAGGTCGGCGAAAAATCCCAAGCGGTCAAACAAATCCTCGGCGCCAGAGCCAAAAACTCCGCCGCGCATCGCAAGGCCCGCGCAAGCTAAGGCACCGACACATAGAAAATAAACAGCGGCCTTCGTCCACCGGCGAAGGATCAGGTGACCCATGCCAGGAATAATCCAACCCGCGATCGCTGCGGCAATCCCAATCATTTGATTGCCTTTCGCGGTTTCCGTTTTAACAGTTTCTTCCACGCCAGTTCCCTCACATTTAAGGCAATAATCTTAAAACTTCCGTCTGCACGGCTCCGGTAACTTCCGCGTTATCGTGCCCGACATAGACGTTCACTTCGCTGCGCACGCCAAACTCCGGCAAATAAATTCCCGGTTCGATTGAAAAACAAGTATGCGGGATTATCCGTCGAATGTCTCGCGTTTCCAAGCCATCCATGTTTGCGCCTGCTCCGTGAACTTCCTGCCCAATATTATGGCCTGTGCGATGAACAAAATATTTTGCATATCCTGCCTTGCGAATAACATCGCGGGCCGCGCCATCAACCTGCCAGCCTTCGATCGCGCGACCTGCAGATACACTCTTCTCCACATATTGCACGGCGGAATCACGAGCGTCGCGGACAATGGAGAAAATTTCCGCGTATTTGCCGGGAATTTTGTTGCCCAAGAATCCCACCCATGTAATGTCATAGTAGACGCTGTTCCCCGCCAGTGTTTTTGCCCAAATATCCAGAAGCAAGAAATCATTTCTCCGGATCAAGGCCGAACCTTGCGGCATCGGTTCGTAATGAGGGTCGCCGGAATGCTTGCCGACGGCGACAATCGGAGGTGAATCGGAAGCAACGCCGTGCGCCCGGAATTGAGCGATAATCCACTGTTGCAAATCGTATTCATTAAAATTGTCGCCGCCGGAAACCCTCTTCGCAGCTTCAGCAAAGGTCGCCTTCGTGATCGCGTCAATGGCACGGCCTGCGACACGATGCGTTTCAAGCTGCTCCGCGGTCCACGCGGCTTCAAACTCTTGAACGAGGTTCGCCGAACTGACGACCTTGCATCCTTGAGCGCGAATCAGCTCCACGGTGCCGGCATCGACCAGCGAAATGTATGGAATCGAATTCTTCGGCGAGTATTGCATGGCCACTTTTTTCGCGCGTCCAACGAGTTTCTTCAGATTCTTTTCCAATTCGTCCGCAGCGGCGTAAAGCATTTTTTCGCCGGGAAGTGAATCGAGAGTCGCGGCTTCGATACGGTGCACGAGTTTACGCGGCGCGCCTTTTGCGGGGATCATGTAAAACCAGCGGCGCTTGGCCAGCGCATGATCCAGGCCTAGAACTCGATAGGCAATCGGATCGCGATGCAAAATATCGTAGAAAAGCCATCCGTCGATTCCCTGTTCACGGAGCGCGGATTGAATGGCTTCAATATTTGGCATAAGGAATTTAGTTTGGATATTTCATTATCGAGGGGAACGATTCCGTTTCAAACCACGAGGCCACGAATCGTTGCCGGAGAAACTCCACTAATTTCGACACGCTTGGTGCGGCTATGCTCGCCTGCTACGATTCTAACAGCCGCCATAGGCACATTCAAACGCGATGCCAGAAATTTTCTCAATGCTTCGTTGGCGCGATCATCGACAGGAGGCGCGGTGAGACGGATTTTCAGAGCGTTCTGATATTCGCCGGCAAGCTCATCGCAACTCGCACGTGGCTGCACGCGAACCAGAAAACTGACCGATCCGTTTTTCTCAACAACCTCCAGGCTCATTCCGCGTAATCCCTTTGTCCGAACAGGGATGTGCCCACGCGCACTTCCGTTGCGCCCTCTTCGATCGCGATTTCAAAATCATGCGACATGCCCATGGACAGGACTGGCAAAGTTTGCGCTCCCATTCCCTTGCAAAGGTTATCGCGAAGTTCGCGCAAATGGCGGAAGTAGGGTCGCGAGTCTTCCGGATTATCAAAATACGGCGGCACTCCCATCAAACCCTGCAAATTTAAATGGGGCATGCGCAACATTGCTTCGGCAAGGCGTGGCAGTTCTTCGTCCGAAGCCCCGGATTTTGCGGGTTCAGGATCCAGCTTCACTTCGATCAAGACTCGGAGGCGATTATTATCCGCGTTCGGTTTCAGTTCGCTATTTTCATTCTTGCTACTCGAAAATTCCCCGGCGGCACGGTCAAGTTTTTCGGCTAGCGCGACGCTATCTACGGAATCTACGGAATCGAACAAGCGAGGCACGCGTGCGGCTTTATTTTTTTGCAGATGGCCAATCATGTGCCAGGTTGCGCGAAGGTTTGCAGTGTCTGCCAGCTTCGATTCGCGTTCCTGCACGCGATTTTCTCCAAAATGGCGGGCTCCGGCTTCATACAGACTCACAATTTTAGAGCTGGGATGAGTTTTGGTGACGGCGACCAAGGTAATCTCCTCCGCGCGCCGGCCGGCGCGAGAAGCGGCCTGCTCAATCCGATGAAGCACTTCTCCAAAATTTTTCGCAAGATCGGTTGCTGCGGAGCCCATGCAACGAATTCTAGCACGCTCGTCTTTGTGCAGACTTTTTACGAATGCTCGGCGGCACTGATGTAAATCCAAGATTTCTAGATTTCGGGAGGGCCAAGTTTCAACTTAGGCACTGGGTCTGCGTTTGATGGAGGTCATCAACCTCTGAAGCTTCAGGGGTTAAAACCCCGCTCAAGGTAACCTTTTCGTCGGGACTGAAGAGTCTGTGCGAGAACTGCGGAATTTGTGGGTCGTGGCTTTAGCCACGATATTAGTTCTGCAAAATGACTGCGACTTTACTGGCTGCGAAAAAAGTACTTTTTGTCATCCCGAGCAAAGCGAGGGATCTGCTTTTCTGCTCGACTTTCAAGAAACAGCAGATTCCTCGGGCGAACACCGCCCTTCGGAATGACATGGTGCGAGTTTTTCCGCAGCCTGATCAGCGGCTGAAGCTCCAATTTTGCAGTTCTCACGTAAGCTTTAAAGTCCCGACCACCACAGAAATCGTTCCAGGCGAACTCAAATCTGATTAGGACGCCGCCCCCTTGCCAGCTTCCTTGCGAGGATTCCGTGCTCACGCTAGACTGGCCCATCCCATATGGCGACACGCGGAAAAATAATTGCACTCGAGGGAATCGATGGATCGGGCAAACGCACACAACTGGATCTGCTGGCAAGCGCACTCGAAGCGCGTAAATTTCCCACGTTTCGCATCAGCTTTCCGCGTTACGAATCATTTTATGGAAAACTTGTAGGGCGCTACTTGAATGGAGAATTCGGCACACTTGACGCTGTAGACCCTCATTTGTCCGCGCTACTCTATGCCGGAGATCGCCTGGAAGCGAAGCCTGAAATTGAATCCGCGTTAGCTGCGGGTAAGATCGTTCTCGCGGACCGGTACATCGGTTCCAACATGGCCCATCAGAGCGCGCGGGTTGCGCCCGAAAAGCGAGAAGAATTTTTTGCCTGGCTGAAGCATCTTGAGTACGGACTTTACGGCTTGCCGGCGGAAGATCTGGTGATCTATCTGCGAGTTCCGTTTGAAGAAGCGCACCGGCTGGTGGGGCTAAAAGCGGCGCGGGATTACACCAAACTGAAACGAGATATTCAAGAAGCTGACACCAGGCACCTGGAACAAACTGGAATAATTTATGATCGTCTGGCAACCGAATCGAATTGGGTACGCATCGACTGTATGGACGCAAGTTCCAGATCGCTTTGCTTGCCGGAAGAAATTCACCGCTCCGTGCTTCAGACCGTCGAAGCGCGAATATTGTCACGTGAGTAGAATGATCTTCGGAAGGAAGACAGCTTAGTGGGTTTTTCTGAATTCATTGGCAATTCACGCGTCGTCACGGCCTTGCGCGGCATGCTGGCCACGGATCGGGTTGCGCACGCGATGCTTTTCTCCGGTCCGCGAGGCATAGGAAAATTCACGCTTGCGCGCATGTTCGCCCAGGCGTCCAACTGTGAGCGGCTGCAGGATGATTTTTGCGGCGAGTGTGAACACTGCCGGCAAATTGCGCTCCTCGCGGATACTTCCAGCCTGATCAGTAAGGGTCTTGCGCAGCGCGGTGAGCGCCCGGACTCTGCCACGGTCGAGCGCGTGCCGCTTCTGCTGGAAACTCATCCTGACGTTTGGGCGATTGTGCCGGATCCGATCCGCTCGAAAGATCCAGTGGCTCGACCGGTGATCCATATGGGACAGCTGCGTGCTGTTCAGCGCGCAGCTTACTTCAAGCCTCGCGGCAGGCGACGCGTATTTATCATCGATGGCGCGGAAACCATGCGCTGGGACGTCTCCAATATTTTTCTAAAAATACTCGAGGAACCGCCGGAATCCTCGACTTTAATTTTGCTCGCACCGAGTCCGTATCAACTTTTGCCCACGATCCGGTCGCGCTGCCTGCAATTTTCCTTATCGTCGCTCGCAACGGCCGAAGTGGAAAAAATCCTATCCGTCCACACGAAGATGACTCCGGAAGAACGCAAAATTGCCGCGCAATACGCCGAGGGTTCCCCGGGAATCGCCATCGACATGGACCTGGAAGCTGTCGCCAAACTCCACCGCGACGCGTTAACGATTCTCGAGCGCTCCGTGGAATTGCGCGGCGTGCAGGAATTATTTGCGAGCACCGCTGCGTTGGCGAAAAGTCAGGAGATCGCGTTTGAAAATGTCCTGGAAGTGTTCTATAGTCTGCTCACGGACCTGCTACACCTGTCCAGTTCTTCCACGATGAAGGTGTTACGAAATCCAGCGTTACGCCGGGAACTCGAAACACTCAGCAAGAAGATAGACGTGGCGTGGATTAATAAAGCGGTTGATGGATTTGATGTGCTTCACGCCCGGACACGAAGGAATGTAAACCGGTCATTGGGATTGGATGCGGTAGCCCTATCTCTGACCCGCCCCTCGCCGGGCATAAAAAATTCATTTTCTCGATAATGTAAACGTACCCTGATTCGTTCGTACTGCATCTTAGGTGGTGAGTAGCTACTTCTTATTAATTTAATGCATTTATATAATTCAAGGAGTTATTAACGTGAATCGCAAGCTTTTTCGTCCCACACTTACGGAAATGAAAGAACCGCACCCCAGTCCCACCCGCTCTCATTCTTCCACCAATGGCCCGCAGCCGCATAAGAAACCGGCTCCGCCGGAACAAACGCATG
>DATAPT010000265.1:0-6660 GCA_036265065.1 Candidatus Acidiferrales bacterium
ACTGATTCCGAGTTGCCGATCAAAAAATATCGTAATGTAATTAAAAGTTTCTTCGCATTTCAATATCAAATCTCAAATCGTAAATTTGAAATTGTTGTTGCGAGTCAGAAACTACATCTTTCCCCCCGCCGCTCAAATCAAACTGCGATCCTTAATATCTAAATACTGATTCACTAGCGACGCCGCCAGCGCGCCGGGCATGATTTCCATGGCGAGGACGCCGCGCTGGCGCAAGCGCCTCAGCAACAGTTCGCGGCGCTGCACGATTTCGATGGCTGCGATGTAGCGAAACATTTCTTCCTCAGACTCCGGGCGCCGCGCGACGCGTTCGTTCAAATCGGGCTGCCCGATTGCCGCAAACAAGACGAGATGCCTGCGCGTCATCTGCAGCGCATACTCCACCACGTCCGGAGTGCCCGCGGTCTCCGCAAGATCGGTAACCCACACGATCAGACTGCGGCGCTGTTGTTCGGTAAGCAGCGCGCGGGCGGCGCGAGCATGATCGGCCTCGTACGGTTCAGGATGCACGAGCGCAAGGGACTCGACGATCGAGTGCAGGTGCGCGGCCCCGCGGCCCGCATTCCGATTCTGCTGAATTGTTCTGCCATAGGCGATCAAGCCGACGCGATCACCGGAGTGCAACGCGACTTGCGCAAGCGAGAGCGCCGCGTCCACCGCGTAATCGAGTTTCGAAAGTCGCAGCGAACTCTCTCCTCGCACGATTTGTTCCCGCAGCAGCCGACCGGCATCCAGCATGATCCATACGGTCTGGCTGCGCTCCACTTGAAACACTCGTGTAATCACCTTGGAGCGCCGAGCCGTGGCAGTCCAACTGATATTGCGGAACTCGTCGCCGGTGCGGTATTCGCGCAGGCTTTCGAATTCGCGGCCAAGCCCTCGCAGCCGCCTGCGCCTTCGTTCCATGGCCACCTGGCGAGTGCGAATCAGGTAAAGCGTTTGCTGCTTGGCCTGCTCAAGATTTGGAAAGACACGCACGCTGGCCGCGGTTTCAGCCACCGCCCAGCGTTCAGCGAGACGCAAGGAACTTTGATAGCGCACAAAAATTTTGCCGATGAGAAGGTCGCCGCGTTGCGCGGGCAGAATTTCGTACGCAGCGCTGGCCGCTCCTCCGGCAGTAGCAGCGAGGGCAACGCTCGGAGGGTCGCGCCGCAGCGCACGCGAAGTTTCATCGGTTACGCGCGCGAAGATGGCTCGCCGCCCGTAATTGTGCAGTTCCACAAAAACCTTGGAGCGCACTCCGAGCGAAGGAGGAGCATGCCACACGCGCCGCAATTCGAGCTCACCGGGTTGCGGAAGCCGTAGCAAATCCTGAAGCCACAGAAGCAAAAAAAAGCCGTCCCAGATGAACATTCCCGCAATCAATTTTGGCGACCACGCCACGGGAACCACCCAAACGAGTCCGACGAGCAGCGCCACAAAAAATCTGGTGCCAAAGCCAAATCCGAGCCGTCCCTTCGGATGCGCGCGCGCGGCGATGGCGAGCGGAATAAAAGTTTTCTCGGAACTCACTTCGGAACCTCGACCGCTGACAGAATTTCAGCGATGACGGAATCCGCGGTAACGCCTTCAAGGTCGGCTTCGGGCTTCAGCATCAACCGGTGCCTCAGCACGGCGGGCGCGGCGTTCTTGATGTCATCGGGTATCAGAAAGTCTCGGCCATCCATGCCGGCCAGCGCGCGCGCCACGAAAAACAGTCCAATCGCCGCACGCGGACTTGCGCCCAGCGACAGCGCAGGCCAATCGCGAGTTCGGCGGATCACCGAAACGAGATATTGATACAACGCAGGCTCGACTCGCACTTGCGCAATCTCGGCCCTGGCGGCGGCCAGCAGCGCCGGATCGATGGGTTCGAGCGGCGCTTGCTCGATCAAATGCGCATCCGTGAGTTTTTCAAAACGTTTCAAAATTTCGGTTTCCGCTTCCGCACTTGGATAATCGATGCGAATTTTCATCAGGAAACGGTCGAGTTGCGCTTCCGGCAGGGGATAGGTTCCCTCAAACTCCACTGGATTTTGCGTTGCGAACACCGTGAAGTGGGGTCCGAGTTCGTAGCGAACACCGTCGATCGTAGCTTGCCGCTCTTCCATGGATTCGAGGAGCGCGGCCTGCGTGCGCGCCGTCGTGCGATTGATTTCGTCCACCAGCAGCAAGTCCGTAAAGATCGGCCCGCGATGCAGCGTAAACGCGCTCGTCGCCAGATTGAAAACGTTTGTGCCAATGATGTCCGCGGGCATCAGATCAGCCGTGCACTGAATGCGCTGAAATCCGAGCGCGCAAATTCTCGCCAGCGTTTTCACCGTGAGAGTTTTCGCCAGTCCCGGCACGCCTTCGAGCAGCGCGTGGCCGCCGCAAGCCAGCACAATTAAAAGCTGATCGAGTATTTCCTGCTGCCCGACGATTACCTTGGAAAGCTCCGTGCGAATATGCGTCGTGAGGCGTGCGAGATTTTCCACTTAGCGATTCTCCTCGTTGGGTCGCGTCTTAAGCCCGAACAAAACTTCATAGTGCTCTAACGCCTGCACAATTTTGAGGGCTTCTGCGTTGGATGTGACCCTCTCACGGGAAGCCTTGTCCGCGCGCTGCAAAACATCCATCAGCCCCGGTTGCTTCCATCCGATTCGCTCACGCACCGCGGAATCCAATTCCGCGTTGGAAACCGAGGCGGCCAAAGCCAGCCGCCGAAGCAATTGCGTGCGAAAGCGTTTGTACGCCACGCGCACCGCAGCCGATCCGGCATTGGCGCGCCGGTACAAATCTCCCAGCGTGTCCACAAATTCGAGCGGCGAAAGCCGCGACACCGCTGCCGGAGAATATATCGGCCCGCTCCTCCGCCCAAACGCCAGCAAAACAAAAAGCGCCACAACCGCCAGCTGAAAAATCGCCCATGGCACAGGAGTCTTGTTGAAATAGTCCCACAGCGAGCCGCGGTAACCGTGAAAATATTCATCCCACAATACGGTAATCTCGCCCGGACTCGCCCCAGGGCGCACCGCTTGAATGCAACCGAGAAAAAACGGCAAATTACCTTCACGCGTTATTCCCGAATTCGTCAGAGGAGTCGGACTGGCCCACCAAATGACCCGTCCCTTTTCCAACTGCCAGGTCACCACAACTGGTTCTCGTGGTTCGCCATAAAGCGGAATCTGCGAGCCGTCGGTGGTCATCCAACGATTGGATGCCCTGATGGAAATTGTTTCCGCACTCAGTGTTAACGGGCTCGGTGCAATCGCATGAAACGTTTCGGAAGGCGGCCCGGTTATATCGATCTCGGAAGGAGCTTGAACAGCGCCGCTTTCGAGAAAAAGGTAGGGATAATTTCCGGCGTAAATGATCCATCCCCCTGAACGAGCAAAGGTCAACAGCGCGTCGCGCTCTTTCTTGTCTGGAAAATTAGATGGGCCCGCGAGGATTAAAATTTTCCCCATCGAGTCCGAGGGTAATTCAGCGGGCGGCATCTCCCAACGCTCGGATTGATAGCCAAGCTCGCGAAGCAAAAGGTAGGCGGCCTGCGCTCCATTGTTTGTCGCAGAATAAGTGGTCGAAATTCCTTGTCCCTCCTTTTCTTCCGGAGGCGGCGCCAATCCAAGTGTCGCAATGATCAACAAGAGCAGAATGCTCCCGGCAATCAGCAGAAGTTTGCGGTCTCCTGAATCTAGGGCAGGCGGCATCCCAGAGTCTCCAATTGAGTTAGGGAATCGCGAAAATCAGCCTCCGTGGCAATCTGATAGCCGTACCACATTTTTTCGAGGCGCGAAGTGAGTCTGTGCAAAGCCTGCTGTCTGGTCGCGAGGGTTTCCGGAACGATCATTTTTGATTTTGCGAGAGCGGCGAGGTATTCGCGCGGCGTTTTGGAGCGATCGGGAGAAAGTGCGCCGAGTTCCTGAAGTCGCGCGATACCCGCCCAATAGGCGCAGTGGATGGCCATGCGATAATCCGCGCGCGCGGCGGATTCACGCGCGGCATACACCCACTCCTGCCAGGAAAGCAAAGGAACGGCCGCAGCCTGCAATGCCATTTCCTCGCCTTTTGCAGCGCGGATCCATCGGCGAAAAATCGTATAGGCTATAAAGACTGCCGCCGCGCCCACGCCAATCCAGAGCAGAATGTATCCAAGAGATTCCTGGCTGCCCATGGCGATAAAAATTCGTCGCAGCGCATCGAGATATATTTCGTTGATGCGTGAGCGAATTTTGTCCCACCAGGTCTCCCGCATCGCGTGAGCATATTCAGGGCGCGACAATATGGCATTCAACTTCGCTCGCGCGGCATCCGTCGAGGTCGATTCCTGTGCCGAAACGGCCGCCGTTTCCGAAGCGAGCGCGTCGAGATAACCCAGCGCCTCTTTCACTTTTATCGTGCGAATTTCAGGCTGGCTCTCCGCCTTCACCAATTGCGAGACAAGCAAATCCGTCGGCACCACGAAGTGCCGCTTGCCCGTCTCCACGATCCACGATGTCGGCAGCGACTCTCGATACGCGCGCAATGTTTCCGTGGACGCGCGCGCGGTGTCCAATCCCGCCTTCAACTCCGCTAGTTTCTGGATAAATGTTTGGGAATCATAAATAGTGGGGGAAAGGGGTTGCGCAGGTGCATCGGCCGGGGACGCGTTCGACGAAACGGTAATCAACAGGCACAGGATGGCGGCGAGCCTGCAAACCCCTCGCGAAAAAAGGGAAGAGCACAATGGAATCCGCTCAGGACTCATTTCTTCCAAACATGGACGGCACGCCCCCGGTTACGCGAGGTGGGGTAGGGTCGGCGCCAATCGCCTGCATCATCGTTTGCAGATCGAATGCTTCTTTGCGAACGCGCAAATCATAATAAAACAGAGCGAAGCCTATCGTGCTGACGGGAGCCACAAGGGAACTGCCGATAAAATTTCCAAATTGCATGAGCGTCGTCCACACAATCACAAGCTGCGGTTGTTTGGCGTTCATCACCAGCAGCATCGCGAATGGAAATTGAAACACGGCAATGATTCCAAATACCATCGCAAAATATAGCAGGTAAATCATAAACGCCCGTCCCGCAAAATTGCGAGTCAACGCGAAGCTCCGCCGGATCGAATCGGACGGTCCCAAGTTTTCTAGAACGGCGGAGGGAAGCGCCACGCTTATGCGGCACATGATGTAAAACATCGGAAAAATAAAGGCGATCATGCCTGCGAGCAGAAGGAGTCCGCTCAGAAACATGACCCCGAAAATCGTACCCGATTCTCCACGCATGCTGGCCATGGACTCACGAATGCTCGTTGCTCGCCCCGCGTAAATTTCCCCAATCGCATGAACTGTCGCGCCCACAGAGAAAAGAAACGCGACGCAGCCAACCAAAAGTGCAAGAATCCCGAACAGACCGCTGCCCGCCGCCATCGCGAAAATTCCCTTCGATTGCACGCCGGAATTCGCCTGCCGGGCGATCGCAGGAATCAGAACCGTTGCGAGATTGGCGAGGAAAAAAAACGAGTAGGGAACCGCGGAAATTCCCACGAACAATAGAAAATGCCGCCGGTAAAGAAAAAAAGTGCGGTCCAGCAATTCGCCAAGGCTGAGTGGACGGAGGTCAAGCGTGGCCAATGGGCCCTCCCGGCGCCTGCGACGCGCAAAGTGATTGTTTACTTTATCAAGAATTACCCAGGAATCAAACGTTATGTAGGAAAGCGATTCGAAAGGCCATGTTTGTGGGGAAAGATTGGATAGGGGACCGGTCTAATGGTTTGCGGTCCTACCTAACATGTCATATAGCCGCAACAATTCCGTAATATCGGCTGGCTGAAATAACGAATCATTAATTGCGATTCTCTGTAATCAAAGAATTTACTTGCACACCGATGCCCCTCTGCGTAAGATACCGCCGGGTAAAGAAGGTGTGGATCCTGTGCCAAAAGAAAAACCAAAAGTAAATATCGGGGAAGTGATCCGCAGTTACCGCGGACAGCGTGGCCTTTCTCAGGGCGATATTGAGCGGCGCACCGGGTTGTTGCGCTGCTATCTTTCGCGCGTCGAGAACGGTCATACCGTGCCATCACTTGAAACTCTTGCAAAAATCGCAGAGGCCATGGAGATTGCTCTGGCGGATTTTTTTCCTGGCGCCGAAACGCCCCGCGACCGCGACACGCAGAAAATGCTCGGCGAGCTTTCCGAAGACGAAATTCGCTTCCTGTCCGAAATTAAGAAATACAGCACGACGCTTTCGGATGGCGATAAGCGGCTCGTACTGGCCATGATTCGCAAAATGGCCACAGTCATTCCCCCACCGCCGCCGCGCAAAGTTGCTGCGCGCCGCACTGCATACTAAATAAACTCTCTTAAAAAATACAGCAGGAAGGAATTTGTCCTTAAGCCTTCGCGTGTCTTTTGCCTTTGCGGCATTTTAATGCAGTGAAGCTTTTGCAGTTTTTCTAAGGACTAAATTCCACAGGCTGCGGAAAAATCGATTCGACCCGGGGTCTAGTAGCACAGGCACTCTTGCCTGTGCGGGTTTTGCTGGAGTTAACAAGAGCACACAGGCAGGTGTAGTGAACCCCTATTTTGAGACAAACGGAACTGGCACACTTAGCAGGGAAAGGGGCTGCGAGTGGCCAAGAAACGATTGCGGCGGCATACCAAGGAGTTCCGGCGGATGGCGGTGGAGCGGCTGAAG
>DATAPT010000266.1:0-2041 GCA_036265065.1 Candidatus Acidiferrales bacterium
ACCCCCCCACCTCCAAGAGCGCGCAGACTCAGCTTCTTGCGGAACATCACAGTAGCAATGAAATACGTGCCGTACCAATACAATGACGCAGAATCTAAGTCAATAAATTTCGCGTCATTTACCAAAAAATTACAATTGGAAGATGTAAAACTGTGGTCCTGTATCTCCTAGCCCTTACGCTGTCACGCTTGCCTTCACGCAAATCGTCACCCAACACGTTTTGTTTTTAAAAGGCGCGAAGGTGCTCACTCTCCGGGAAGCGCGATTCCTTACTATCGACTGTGACCGACCCCGCTCGTGCTATGCGAGGACGCCCACGTCGGATTCGCAAAGAGTTCTTCAAACAATCATTCATCTCTATTCACATATCCTTTCGGCATGAATTCCACTCGAGCTTTGCGCATCCCTTTTGAGTTCGCAGGTTTGGTGATTCTTTCGCAACAACAAATCGCGCGTGTTACCTGCAACGCATAAGATGAACTTGTGGCTCCTTCCGACGTCGCGCCATCCCAGGCCCTCAACGAGTCCGCCTTTTATACAGCCCTGATGCCCAATTGCGGTAGAACTCGCTTTGTGCGCGGTGTAATTCGGTTCTTTCTGCTAATCGGTATAATCCTCTGCCTTTCCGTTGGTATGAAGGTCTTTGCCGAATTTCACGCTCGCCAGAGTTGGCTCAGCGCAGAGGGCGAAGTCCTTGCCGCCCACGAGAAGTTCGTCTATGGCGGCTCCGCGCGACAGCATTACCCAAACTACTATGTCGAGTACGAAGTCCGCTTCGCCGTTCCTGTAAATGAATGCCTCACCGGCACCATCTCCAGCGATGCCCTGGAACATTTCCCTTGCTGGGGAACGGTTCGTACCCGCACCACTGGCTCTGCATCGACGGCGAACGATTGGCTGACGCGTTATCGGCTCAATTCGTCGGTCAGAATCTTGCATGACCCTCACGGACCGGGCGTCAAAATCGCGGGTGAATCGGCCCTGGCTCGTGTATCCCTGGACAGAAATCTTCGTCACCTTCGCTTGGATGGCCTTCTTCCTTGCATTTCTCAACATCACGCAGCGCCGACTGCGGTACCTGGAAACCTTGCCCGACGATTACGGCCAATCACCGCCACAACCTCCACGGCCGAATGATTTAATTGATTTGAAACTCTCTTGATTCTTTTCTATTTCGCAGCACCATCGATGTCGAGCCCCATTTGTCCCCGTTAACATAAATGTGCGAAAATAGTTTCACGAGGCCACATGAGCGTATCTCTCGGTCAAGGCGTAACCCTCACTAAGCCCGACGACTTCGGCAAGCTGCTCGAAGACGAAGGCGTAATTTTTGCGCAACTGGACAAAGCTGTGAACTGGGCCCGCAGAAGCTCCATCTGGCCACTCGGCTTCGGCTTGGCTTGCTGCGCCATCGAGATGATGTCCATGGCCGCCGCCCGTTTTGATGTCGCTCGTTTCGGCGCGGAAGTTTTCCGCCCCTCCCCGCGTCAAGCCGACTTGATGATTGTTGCCGGCCGCCTCTCGCAAAAAATGGCCCCGGTCATTCGCCGCCTCTACGAACAAATGCCCGAGCCCAAGTGGGTCATCTCCATGGGCGCGTGTGCCACGTCCGGCGGCGTCTTCAATAACTACGCCATCGTGCAAGGTTGCAATCAGGTTATTCCAGTGGATGTGTACGTCCCAGGATGTCCTCCCCGTCCGGAAGCGCTCTTGTACTCGATTCTGCAGCTGCAGAAAAAGATCGATTCGGAAACGGGTTCCTTCAAACGCGCTTTAAATTTGGATTGAGGTACTTCCGCGCTGCCGCTAACGCATCGCTCTGCGTCACGCCATTGATCGCATTGATCGAGCTTGGGGAATGGCGAACACTGAATCTTCGAACACAGAACCTACACGGCGTTATCCGCGCGTCAAAGCACCCGAAGGCACCCTTGTCGGTTGGCAAGTAGGAATCAAGCGATCCGTCTCCCGCCTCGAAGACATCGCCCTCGGCGGAATTTTTATCCGCACCCCTGATCCGCCCCCGGAACGTAGCCTCGTT
>DATAPT010000267.1:0-3689 GCA_036265065.1 Candidatus Acidiferrales bacterium
TACACCGTTGAAATTTCTTCCGGGGGAAGTCCCCACATGCTCGAAGGAGTACCCGGCCAGAACTCCGATAGATTGTGCCTGGGCAGCGATCGACCCTATGAAGAACAAACAGAACAGAATGAACAGCTTTCGAGCCATCAAACGGCCTCCGGAACGTGGATTTCGATGAGATTAACGGCGCACGAGGATTGCGTCGGGATGCATACGCCTAGCTGGGTGGTAATTCAGATGCTGGAAGTCCCCGTGCGGTTACTCAAGCATTCTATGTTTTTAAATTATTGATAAATATATGTTTAATTTTGTTTTTTACGCGTCATGACGACGAAAGCAGAAAATGCAACCTATAATTGCTATTTCGGACCCGGATCAGTCTGTCGACTGTCGATCGGTAGTGGATGGCCGGGCGAGAACCTGCGCCAAAAGCGCACCGGCCGCCGCACTGACAGGAATTACCGAGGTATGCCAGATCAGAACGTGCAGGGCTTGAAAATTTGGACAATGCAACTCCAGCATCGCTACCCCCGCAAGGCCCGCGAGTGTCCCGCCCACCAGCCCCGATGCAGCGGCATTCACCGCAAAACCGCGGCGCAAAATAAACCAGCCTAGAAAAGCCGTGGGAATTGCGTGCAGTAACCCGATCTCGAGACATGTTATTCCTGCGGCGAGGAAACGATGCGTTTGATAATTGCGAAATAAAACGGCAAAGATTGCCAGTATGCTCAAGATGCTCGCTCCGAGAAGCATGCCAGGCGTAAACCGTCGCTTGCTTCCGGGAATGTTTTCGCTGACCCAGGCGGAAGCCGCCAGGAAAATCAAAATTCCCAGCGCTGGAAAAATGAGCATCCGCTCAAAAGAATTAAGTTTAAGAACGCCAAAAAATCCTGCTTTCGCTGCGCCTGCAACGGCAATGGCTACCGCGATCATAATTAAGCCAATTTCCATTATCCAGGAAGGTGGCAAGGGACGCACAGCTGGCAATGAACTGCCCAAGGACGCAGCGACTCGATCAAGCAAGGAGGGGCTCACTGCTTCGGGATTACCAGCAGCCTGTTTTAGGAAATCGTCCATGTTTTTTTCGTTCATGGCAACTCTCCCAATGCCCCTTTTCCCAGCCCCAGCATCGTCAACCGCTCTCTCAACTTTTCGTAGCCTCGATGAGCTTTCTGCTTCACAGAACCAACGCTTGACGATGTGGCGCGCGCCACTTCTTCCAGCGACATGCCTTCCACTTTCAGCATGGTGATCACTTCGCGTTGGCTTTCCGGAAGTGGCGACAGCAGAACTTCGAGACTCGGAATTCGCTGCTCTTCCTTCGCGGCCACGGTTTCGGCTTCCGGCGTTTCATCCAGCGGCTGCTCGTGACCGGTCGTGCGGCTCGACTTTCGAAAGTGATCCACGCGAATATTCCGGGCAATCGCATACAGCCAGGGAAGAACAGGCTCACCGGGCCGGTAGGTGTGCCGCGCTTTGTGAATTCGCAACCACATTTCCTGCAGTAGATCGTCGGCATATTCGCGGCTGGAAAATTGAATCACAAAAAACCTGTGAAGGCGCGGGCTCACGGAACGAACGAGGGAGGTGGCCGCCGCCAAGTCACCTTGTTGATAGCGGGCCATCAGCATCTCCAGATCGATGTCTGAGGTCATGGGCGTGAATCGTCGCGCCCGATTATAGCCGGATTCTTTGACCTCGCTCGCGCTATCTAGGGCAAGCACTAGATAGGGTGCCGGAAAGCGCGTGGCCAGATCCAGGAATGCCCATATCGAGAGTTACGACGGGAAGAACAGGAAAGTTACGCGTCTCTTTTCTGAGAACCGCAATATGCACACGGCAAATTGACTTTCCGTTACGCCGCTGTATGATAGTTTCAGTCCCGTGAACCATAGGTTTATGATCGGCGCGAACTACTGTTGTTGCAGCAACAGTGCGCCGCTGTGTGGGGGAAACGCGCGATAAGGAACCAAGGATCGCAGCGCAGGTAGCCCACCTCGGCGACACGGCCGACGGTGGGTTTTGTTTTTTGCCAGTGCTTTCCCACTTAAAATCGCATCTATAATGTGAAAGAAATTGGGCGGGTCGGCGGCGGTAGATCGATTGTGATGGAGGCGTGGGCCAAATGAAAGTTTCAAACACTCAGTGGGCGGAACAGCTTGCCGGGAAAATTCCGGAACCCCTGGCGCGTGAAATCGATATTTTTGAGACGGAAATTGCTCTTCGCAAGCAGGGCAAATTTGACGAGCGCTTGTTTGCCGAAACGCGACTGCGACGCGGCGTGTACGGGCAGCGCTATGACAATGGACAACGCCACAACGGCAAAACCGTGCAGCGCCTTGAATTCCCCTCTGCGGATCTGACCAAGGGCCCCAACACCATGTGGGACGCGCCGGGCATGCAGCGGATCAAGATTCCGGCCGGCGGGCTGAACGCGGAGCAACTGGAAACTCTGGCCGACCTGGCCGAAGAATATTCCGACGGCATCGCGCACGTAACGACGCGGCAGGATTTTCAGCTCCACTATGTGCACGTGGAAGATACGCCGACCGTCATGCGCCGTCTGGGCGCCGCGAAGATCACGACGCGCGAGGCGTGTGGAAACTCGGTTCGCAACGTAACGGCTTGCCCGTACTCGGGCGTTTGCCCGGACGAAAAATTTGACGTCACTCCCTACTCAACCGCGCTCTCCAAGTTTTTGCTAGGGCATCCTGACACGCAAAATTTTGGCCGAAAATTTAAGCCATCCTTTAGTGGCTGCTCGCAACACGCCTGCGGCCTTGCCAGCATGCACGATATGGGCATGATTGCCGCGACCAGAAGTGAGAACGGAAAAGAGAAGCGCGGCTTTGAAGTGCAAGTCGGTGGCGGCCTCGGGGCGGTTCCGTACCAGGCAAAGCCTTACGACTCGTTTGTTCCGGTGGAAGAATTGCTTCCACTTGCGCAGGCGATCTCACTGGTGTTCGCCCGCCTCGGCGAGAAAAAAAATCGCAGCCGCGCGCGCCTCAAATTCCTGGTGCAGGACCTGGGCATCGAAAAATTCAAGGAATTGGTGACCGAGGAACGAAAGAACCTTACGCCGGATCCACGATGGACGGATTTTGTGGATGCCGCCGAAACATTTCATGAGACGCCGCTACGTCCCGCGGGCAAAGCGCCTCTGCTCGGCACGGAATCGTTTCAGCGCTGGGTGAAAACAAACACGCGCGCGCAGAAGCAGGATGGCTACACGGTTGTCACTATCACTCTTCCTTTGGGCGACATCACTTCCAAACAATTGCGGTCTTTGGCGGACATCGCGCGCCGCTTCACGACAGAAACGATTCGCTCGACGGTGGAGCAAAATATTGTCCTGCGCTGGGTGAGCCTGAGCGATCTGCCGGAATTGCATAAGGCTCTCGAATCCGCAGGTTTGGGCGCGCCCGGAGCGGGAAGCATCGTGGACATTGCCGCATGCCCCGGCACCGATACATGCAAGCTGGGTATTTCTTCCTCGCGCGGGCTTGCTGCGGAATTGCGCAAACGCCTTGCCGAGAAAAATTTCCAGTTGGATGACTCCGTCGTGAAGCTGCACATCAAGATCAGCGGCTGCTTCAACAGTTGCGGGCAACACCACGTCGCGGATCTCGGATTTTACGGCGTCAGCCGCAAAATGTCGGGATACGCGGTCCCCCACTTCCAGGTTGTGCTCGGAGGCG
>DATAPT010000268.1:0-2741 GCA_036265065.1 Candidatus Acidiferrales bacterium
ATCCATACCGAAGACCAGCTCTCAATGAAATTGCGCGCCACTGAATCCGGTCAGCCGGTGCCGGGGGCGAGGCTTACAGTGCGCCTGGCCCGGTCCAATGCCGCGCCGTTTTACGCTCAGATGACCACTGATGGCGCAGGAGAGGCAGTGCTGGTGCTGGCAGTAGAAGAAGGCTCGCTCTCCGACTCATCAGTGCTGGTTCAAATGAACGCTCACGGCCGCACCGCGACCAGGAAGTTCCAACTCAGACGAGTACAGTCCTAAACTGTTAGCCTAATCGTGCGCTTCTCAGCGCGTTGCTTTCGCGCATAGACGAAATGAACCTCACTATTAATGGGGAAGGCCGGTACTTCGATTCTGTATCTACGATTTCGGGTCTTCTCACTCAGTTAGGCATGAAGCCGGATCGCGTCGCCGTTGAACTCAACCGAGAGTTGGTTCCGCGCGATCGCTGGCCCTCCACTCCAGTTTCCCACGGTGACAAATTGGAAATTGTGCATTTTGTCGGCGGCGGGAAGTAATTTTCCAGCCGCGAAAATATCCTCGTTAGATATTCGGTTGCCCGGGAGCACCGGGTAGGTAACTCCGTTAGTTACTCTCTTCCACGATTTCCGCAATCGATTTTGCCCATCTCATGCCTACAATGTTTCAAACATTTTGTTTGTAGAACGTTTCAAACATTTGTGAGCTTATATGCAGGATTCATTCACATCGCAAGATGTCGTCCGATTGACCGGGATCACTGCGCGCCAGTTGCAGTGGTGGGACGAGCGAGGCATTGTGGTTCCCGCCCGCGAAGGCCATCGGCGCGTTTACTCGTTTGAAGATTTGACTGAAGTGGCTGTCATTTGTGAGTTGCGCCGCAAGGGCTTCTCGTTGCAGCGAGTGCGCAAAGTCGTGCGCTTCTTGCAAAAAGAGTTCAGCAAGCGGCTAGCTGAAACCGTGAGCGGCTCATCCAATTATCACTTGCTGACTGACGGCCGAACGCTGTATCTCGAAACTTCTCCGCAGCAGATCGTGGACATATTGAAAAATTCGCGGCAGCCGATGTTGGCCATATGCCTGAGTGACACGGTGCGGGAAGTTAAAGCCATTGTCAGCGGGCGCAAGCGCCCCGGCCGCTGTGCTCCGGAAAGATCTCGTTCCATACGCAAGACGAAATTGGGCTCGTAGCAGATTGCCCATCAGGAGGCGAAATGGTTGCAGAACTCGAAGTGCTCAACGAATGGATACCGGAGCAGATGCAACCCGGCACAATTTTTGTGCTGGAGAATGCCGGCCGTATCGGCGAAAAGGAAGATCCTTATTGGGCAGTACTCTCCTGTCCCAAGTGCGGCATCCTCGGACTGATCACCCGAAAGCAGATTGCCGGATTGATCGCGGTGATCTGCGGCGGGGGAAAGTGTTCGGCGCAGTTCTTTATTCGCGACAGCGAAATCGAAATCAGAAAACCGTTCTAAATAGTTGCCAGGCGCCAGTTGTCAGTTCTAATCATCTGCTCTGCCCGGCGTCTCTCGCTCACTAGTCCTACCCTGTCAGCGCCACTGTATTTACTGAACTTTCCGCTCCAGAGAGACCGGCAACTGCTCGACAATCTCGATATCGAACCCCTCGAGTGCGACAACTCTGCGCGGATGATTCGTCAGCAGCCGTATCCGGTGAAGATTGAGGTCGGATAAAATCTGCGCGCCAATGCCGATCTCGCGCTGCGTCTTCCGCTGGCTTTCGGATGCGGTTTGTGGCGTCCGCTCGTGATGGAAAGAAATTGCAGCCTTGTCACCAACGCGCTCAACAGAAAACCCCTTGGACGATTGATGAAGATAAATCAATGCTCCCCGGCCCTCATACGCAATGGCGGACAGGGAACCGTCAAGAGTGTCACGGCAATCGCATCCCTCTGATCCGAAAACGTCGCCGATCAAACAATGCGAATGCATTCTCACCAGCACGGGCTCTCCGGATTCGATATCGCCGCGCACCAGTGCCAGATGTGAATCGCCGCCGTCCACCTCACTCTCGTAGGCAATGACCCGGAATTCACCGTAATGCGTGTTGACCAGTGCTTCGCCGACGCGGTGAACGTAGCGCTCATGCTGCATGCGGTATCGGATCAACTCCGCGACCGTGAGCATCTGAAGGCCATGTACTTTGCAGAAGTCGATCAGATCCGGCACGCGCGCCATGGTGCCGTCTTCCCGCATGATTTCGCAGATAATTCCAGCGGGAACCATGCCCGCCAGTCGCGCCAGATCGACCGATGCCTCAGTCTGCCCGGCCCGTACCAGCACGCCGCCTTTGCGCGCGCGCAGGGGAAAGACGTGGCCGGGCCGCGCTAAATCCGACGGTCTGGTTGCGGGATCAATCGCCACGCGAATCGTGTGCGATCGGTCGTAGGCGGAAATTCCTGTGGTGACGCCGTCGCGGGCGTCGATGGCTTCGCAAAATGCGGTGCCATAATTCGAAGTATTTTCTGCGCTCATCGGCCCTATGCGGAGATGTTCCAGACGTTCTTCGGTCAGGGTCAGGCAGACCAGACCGCGGCCATACTTGGCCATGAAATTGATTGCCTCAGGCGTGACCTTTTCGGCGGCCAGCATGAGGTCGCCTTCGTTTTCACGATCTTCATCGTCCACAATCACAATCATCCGGCCGGCACGAATCTCTTCAATCGCGGCAGGGACATCCGTGAATGGAGCTTTCTCGTTCATTTGTGAGAATTGTAGCAAGATTGGTGCAATTTC
>DATAPT010000269.1:0-2954 GCA_036265065.1 Candidatus Acidiferrales bacterium
GTCGAGAAAGCCGTTCTTCGCGTGTACGGCAATTCGTTGTGGTGGTTCCTGCGGCATCGCTGGATTTCCGCGCTGACCTGGGCGGCTTGTATGGCTGGAACGGTTTTACTTTTCATGGCGGTCCCGAAAGCCTTTTTGCCCGTTGGAGACAGCAGCTTCGTCTGGGGCGTGATGATCGGCAAGGAAGGGTCTTCGCCCGAACAAATGCGCGCGCTGCAAAACCAGGCAGCAATTGATTTGCGGTCCGATCCGGCGGTGGGCGCCACCTTCACGCTGACAGGCAACAGCCAATTTCTGGCGTCGAACCAGGGATTGCTGCTGTCATTCCTGAAGCCGCCGCAAGTGCGGCAGCCGATTCAGGCCGTCGTGGGCGGCATGATCGCGCGGCTCAGCTCGATTCCTGGAATTTTCGCTTTCCTCCGGCCCATGCCGGTGTTGAACATCAGCACAGGCGCGACGAACCAGAACCAGGGGCAGTATGCGTATGCCATTTCCGGAGTGAATTCGCAGCAAGTGTATGACGTTGCGCAAAAAATGATGGGCAAGTTGCGGGAATATCCGGGCTTCGCGACCGTCTCATCTGACTTTTTCAATCACACGCCGAATCTTGAAATTAATATCCGGCGGGATCAGGCGCGCATTTATGGCGTGTCGGAAACCCGCATTCTGAATTTATTGCGCAACGCGTATTCGCAAAATTATTTGTATCTGATCAAGAAACCGGAAGACCAGTACCAGGTAATTCTGGAAGTGCAGGATTCCGAGCGCTCGCAAGCGGACAATCTGTCGCTCCTCTACATCCGCTCCGATGACGGAAAAAATCTTGTGCCGGTCAACACTTTGGTGGGTTGGACAAGTTCGCTTGGTCCGCAATCGGTCAATCACCTGAATCAATTCACGAGCGTTACGATTTACTTCAACTTGAAGCCGGATGTGGCCATCGGCGACGCCACGAACTTTATCAGCAAGGCCGAAGCTGAAATTGTGCCACCCACGATTCGCGCGAGCCTCCAGGGAGAGGCGCTGACGTTCCGAGACACGGTGCGGGATTTAACCGTCCTGATGGGCCTTGCCGTATTCGTCATGTACGTGATCCTCGCGATTCTGTACGAAAGCTATGTCCATCCGTTGACTGTCCTTTCGACGTTGCCTACGGCGCTCGTTGGAGGGTTGCTCACGCTGTACGTGTTTGGTGAGCAGGCTTCGCTCTATGCATTCGTCGGAATGTTCATGCTGATGGGCATCGTGAAGAAAAACGGAATCATGATCGTCGATTTCGCGCGCCAGCGGGTCGATGCGGGCGAAACCGCGGAAAACGCCATACACGAAGCGAGCCTGGACCGCTTCCGTCCGATTTTGATGACCACGCTTGCCGCGGTCATCGGCGCGGTGCCTATCGCGGCGGGGTACGGAGCGGATGGAGCTTCGCGGCGGCCGTTGGGCATGGTGATTGTCGGAGGGCTGGTGGTATCGCAGTTCATTACGTTGTACGTGACGCCCGTAATTTATTTGTACCTCGAACAGTTCCAGGTAAAAGTGTTGAACCGGACTTCGTTCTTTCATTCAGGGCACTCGCAGATTCCAGCAACCGGCGGGCAGATTGCCACGGGCGACAGCACGGCGGATTGAGAAATAATTTTTGGTTTGAGTGGCATCGGCTTCAGCCTGTGCGGTTTTAGTCCTTGCAAGGCCTAAGAGCGCACAGGCTGAAGCCTATGCCACGAAAAACGGAGCTTCAATCGATGAAAAAGATCTTTGGGCTGAGAAGCGCGACGTTCGCTGGTTCCATATTTGTGTGCGCGCTTTTTCTTGGCGGATGCACCGTAGGCCCCAATTACAAGAGGCCGAACACGGATGTGCCCACCGGCTATCGAACTTTGCCGCCTGCAGAGCCTATGCCTGCTTCGGCTTCTGCCTCTACTCAATCTTTTGGCGAACAAAAATGGTGGGAAGTTTTTCAGGATGAGCAGCTGCAAAAGCTGATTCGCGTTGCGCTGAAGCAGAATTACGATGCGCGCATTGCGGCGACGCGCGTGCTGGAGGCAGAGGCGCAGCTGGGAATCACTCGCGCAAACCAATACCCGAACGTTAAGGCCGTTGGCACAGGGACCAATCTTCATAATCCCGCGCAGGGCCCGTTTCCCTCCTACGGATACAACATCGGACAAATCACGGCGAACGCATCGTGGGATGTGGATTTTTGGGGAAAATACCGGCGCGCTACGGAAGCGGCGCGGGCAGATTTACTCGCGACCGGATGGGCTCAGCAGGAAGTGAATGCGACGCTCGTGGCGAATGTGGCCGCGGCATATTTTCAACTTCGCGAACTCGACCTGGAACTGGATATTTCGCAAAAAGCGCTGGCCTCTCGCAAGGAATCGCTGGATCTGACCAAGACGCTCGAAGAGCACGGCATCAATTCCATTCTGGATGTGCGCCAGGCGGAGCAACTGGTTTATACGGCAGAAGCTGAAATTACAGATGTGAACCGGCGCATCGCGCAGCAGGAAAATTTTATCAGTATATTGATGGGAAACAATCCGGGGCCGATCGAGCCGCGCGGCAGGGAGCTTATCGACCAGCCGCACCCGCCAATGGTTCCAGCCGGACTCCCCTCTGCACTGCTGGAGCGCAGACCGGATATTCGCCAATCGGAAGAGCTGCTGGTGGCGGCGAATGCGCAAATTGGCGTGGCGAGAGCAGCCTATTTCCCGGACATTTCATTGACAGCCAGCGCCGGGTTTCAAAGCGCTTCGCTTACCAATTTGTTCAGCGGCCCTGCGGGATTGTGGAATTTTGCGGGGAGCGTCACACAACCGATATTCACTGCCGGACAAATTCGCTCCAATGTGCGCCTGACACAGGCGCAGCAGCAGGAAGCGGTGCTGACCTACCAGCAAATCATTCAAGGCGCGTTTCGCGATGTTTCCGACTCGCTGATCGGCTATCAACAG
>DATAPT010000270.1:0-4669 GCA_036265065.1 Candidatus Acidiferrales bacterium
ATGTGGACCATTCGTTGGCTTTGCCGGAACGAATGCGCTCGAGGCTCCATTGCGTGCTGGATCTCACGCTAAAGGCCATCGCGTCCGATACTTCGGGGTGGTAAATCTTTGAAATTTGCCACAGGCCGCGACTTGCCTCGCCATCGCCCTTGGCGCGCGGGTTGAACTGCGACTCGTGCCTGACGATCCAGAGCGCGACGGCGGGGCTGACACCATGTTTCAGGGCCTGTGACTGGATGTAGGCGGCCAGTTGTGCAGAAGTTGTCAAACCGCCCTGCGGCCTTCGAGAAATGGCCGACGCCAGGGATAGATTCGCTCCCGGCACGCCCCGACTCTTATTGATAGTGACTTTTACCGCCCCTGAGAGATCCGGGACCGGGGCCATGGAGGCGCCCTGAACGCGATGTTCCGAGCCGAGAGCTACAAATGTGATGAGCGGTAGCGAGTAGAAAGTGAACAAGAGCAGCTTCTTGAGTGAGTTCTTCATGGACGTCCCCATGGCAGGGGATTATACACAAAGGCGAACAGAAAGCGAACACTAAAATCCTTTGCGAGTCCCCTTAGTCCATCGAGCCCGAAAACGTCCGGTTATCCTAGGTTAATAGGCGCTTTAATTAAATCCGCAAGATACCCCAGAATGCCTAATTTTCGCCCTTAGGGTATTTACCTTAGAGATAATGTCTTGGGTCGCGCTGTGGCGGGCAGGGAATAGCGGGGCGAGTTTTGCCGGGTAATGGACAGCGGTACTTGCATATATATACTTTTGAGTTACCCGTCATCAGGATTTTTCCGAGCGCGTCTTTAATCCCGAGCAGAATTGCTCAAATGCCGCGCTCATATCCGGTATGGATTTTCCGATCAGGCCCAGCATGGGGCCGCTGAAGACCTCATGCATTGTGAAGTCCACGTTCCCTTCGCTTTTTGAATCCAGCGTATAGGTTCTCACTCCGGTGAAAATCCCGAAAGGCATGCCGCCCGTCCAGGTCATTTTTCGATTCGGAGTCAATTCCGTTACTTTCACCGGAAACGCGCGTCCCGGACTCAACTTTGTAAAAACTTTCAGCTTATTTCCGAGGACCGCCTGGCCCTCGACTTTTTCGCAATTCGGATCCCACTCCGGCCACGCGGATACGTTCGTGAGCACGGACCAGATTTTTTCCGCCGGGGCCTGAATGCTCGTGCTCGCTTTGAATTCTTTCACGGCTGAATCCTCCTATCGTCACGATCGCTTTTCGGCCAGAAACAGAAAACGATTCAGACAGAAAAAATAGGCTCCCACTTCGGCAAGCTTTTGAAATTCCGCGGCCCACTCGTCCGCATCTTCGCGCGTGATTCCTTGACGCCCTCGAACGAAGCCGCGAACGGTTTTGGCCATATGAAAACTGTAATTTTCCGGTTTGTACGTGACGTCAAGATACGGGATCACCCTGCATTCCAGCAACGAAAAGCCAGCTTGGCGCAAGAGGGTGGCCAGGGTTCGAGGAAGCATGGGATGCGCCAGATGTTCGTCCCAAACTTTTAGCACACGAGCCATGCGCTCGGGATGCTGCGTGTGCCACAGAATTGTTTGCCAGTCGGTATCAATGATCGCCGCGCGTCCACCGGGGCGAAGGACGCGGTGAAGTTCTGACAAAGCTAATTTCACGTCGGGAACGAATTCATAAACTTGCGTCGACACGGCCAAGTCAAAATGGGCATCGGCGTAAGGCAGTTGAGTGGCTTCCGCCGTTTGCACCTGCACGTTGCCAAATTCGGCGCAGCGACGGCGCGTCATCATCACGGCGCTGTCGCTGTTGTCCAAGGCATGCACAGCGCCGCCCGGTCCCACGGCGCGCGCCAACTCCTCCGTAACAAAACCCGGGCCGCAGCCGATGTCGAGCGCGCGCTCACCTGAATGTGGCGCAATGGTTTCGAGGAGCACGCGCCGCTGAGCCGCCACTTCCGGCGAGCGGTAAGTCATCTCAAGATGCTGAAGTGCTTTTTCGTCAAATTGGAGAGAGTCGGCCATGGAATTTATTTGAGAAAATCCACGCAGCGAAAATTCAATTCCCCATACAAATATTCACAATGTGAAAACATTATACGGCCCGGTCGTTTTCATTCGATACGCCTATTTCTTTCGCGGGCGGGAACAACCTTTTGACTTCATGCTATCTGGGTTTATTGACATCCTGGATCCAGAAGCGTGGTTTACATTCCGCCCTGCGCAGATGCTGTAGCCCGCCTCTTCAGAGGCGGGGGTTTAGAGCCAGCACGTCGACCATTGCCGCCGATAATCAAAAACCCCGCCTCTGAAGAAGCGGGCTACAGCAAACTGGAGCCGGTATGTCAAAAGAGTCAGAAGCTTTCTAGGAACTATTTCAAACGCAAAGAAATTCTGGAACGAATTTATCTCTACCCTCTGGGTTTTTGAGCCCGGCGATGCCAAAATTGTGTTCGCTGCTTTTTCACTCACTGGAAGCGGCACATCAGTTGGGGGCTAATTTATTTACGGCACGATCAAATCGTATTTCTCGTGCCAAAACATGGAGCAATCATAATGAAAAAAGCGACAGCGCTCGGAATCATCCTGTTGCTGGCCGTACCAGCATTTGGAGCGGAGAAATCAAGGGAACAGAAGCGTCTTGAGACGTGTGGCGAAGTTCTGAAGGAGATTCTGGACATCCCGGATGACATTCCGAAGGATCTGCTGAATAAGGCGGAGTGCGTAATCGTCATTCCGTCCGTTTTGAAATTTGCGATTGTAGTGGGCGGCGATTTTGGGCGGGGCGCAATCACCTGCCGCACCGGTGAACACTACACGGGGCCGTGGAGTGCTCCTGCTTTATTCGCGCTGGAAGGCGGCAACATCGGGTTTCAGCTCGGCGGCCAGGCCACGGATTTTGTTCTGCTGGTCATGAATAACAAGGGAGCAACTTCCATCCTCGGCAGCAAGGTCAAGCTGGGCGCGGATGCATCCGCGGCGGCCGGACCCAAGGGCCGCACAGCTGCCGCAGACACAGATATCGTGATGCGAGCTGAAGTCCTCAGCTATTCCCGGTCCAGAGGCTTGTTTGCGGGTATTTCGCTCGAGGGTTCGACGCTGCGTTCGGACGGAAGCGCGAACAGGAAATTGTACGGCCGCGAATTAAGCGCCAAGGAAATCGTTCGCGAGCACAGAGTCGGAGTCCCGGCATCCGGCAGGGAATTGGTTGGTCTGCTCGACAAACAGTCTCCGAGGAATCATTCCGATCCGGTTTCGTTAAAGTAGCCGCCTACAATCAGTTTTTAATTCTTCTGAACTGCCCGGCTTTCCTGATTTTGTGAGAGACCGGGCAGTCCAGATTTTCCGATTACCGAAAAAACACGCCGTCACTGTCCAAATACTGACAGCCATCCGATTCGATGGACTTTTCCCCCAGAAGCCTTCCGGTGGATTTGCCCCGGATTTTTTTAAGCGTGCCTGTTTTCAACCACTTCTCGAAGATACATATCGCCTTTCTCGATGGTATCCGGCGTGCAAAGTCAGGAGTGTGAGGCGCCAAGCCTGTTGAAGGAAAATTTCATGCGAAAACTGTACTCTTTCCTGAGTAGCATCCTCCTCGTGGTTCTTCCAATCCTTGCGGAAACGGCGATCGCCTCTAACTCAACCACGGATGACAACCGATTGAAAAATTGTGGTACAGTCTTGAAAAGCGTACTCGAAATTTCGGAGGACATTCCGCAGGACTTGCTCGATAGGTCAGATTGTGTTGTTGTCATTCCCAACGTCTTGAGGGCTACACACATCGATGGCGGCAGTTATGGGCGTGGCGCAATGACTTGCCGGCAGGGCGAAGATTTTAACGGTCCCTGGGGAGCTCCCACAATGATGGTTCTCGAAGGCGGAAACTTCGGCTATCAGATTGACGGGAAAACCACGGATTTAGTTCTGCTGGTGATGAACTAGGCGGGCGCGAACGCGGTCCTCGGTAACGAAGTTAAACTCGGAGCGGATGCCTCATCGGCGGCGGGTCCTGTCGGTCACGAATTAGCAACCGAGTCTTGTGAGGTTCAGCAAGCCGAATTCTTGAGCTACGCAAGGGCCCGCGGCAGCTTTGCTGGGGTTTCTCTTGCAGGCACGACGATTCGCCCGGACAATGGCAATAACCACCGCCTGTACGGCAGAAAAATTCTTGCTAGGGATATCACTTTGTCCGGAACTGTCGCCGCGACCCCCGCGGCCGGGGAAATGATCTCGACTCTCGAAAATAAAACTCCGAAGCACAGACCGTAAGTCCGATTGGATTGGTGCAGTCCGGCGTAGCGAATTGGCAGCATCGTTCTGCGGAGGGTTAAGCGTGGACAGAGTTGCGGCGCGAAAGCAGGCCCTGCACGTGTACGTCGTCCGCGAATCGCGCGTGCGCGGATTCCGCTTCAGGTTTCTGGCCAAGCGTGCAGGCATACTCATCGTATCGCTTGTCCTTCTTTTTGGTCTTCCACTGTTTCTCCCCGCACAGACGCTCCACTATTCGCACACTCCAGATGCGCAGAAGGGAAAAAAAGTTTACGACGACGGCTGCATTGCTTGCCACGGGAGTGAAGGCAAGGGCGCTTCCATGGCGAACACGGTTTTCAGCCGGCCCGATACGTTTCCGGACTTTACAGATTGCGCGGGCACGACGCCCGAGCCGAACGGCAACTGGAAGGC
>DATAPT010000271.1:0-8619 GCA_036265065.1 Candidatus Acidiferrales bacterium
CCTTCCGAATTTTTGGGATGGGGCAACGGTAAAAAACCGGCGGGAAACATCCCCTTGGCGCGAATGTCTTCCGGGTTCATGGCGGAGAGCTGGTCCCAAGTGACTCCAGCGGGCAACTTGACGCGCACACCTGCTTGAACCGGCTTCCCGCGACTCATTCTGGCATTGGGGTCGGGCCGGTCGCTCAGATCGTAGCGTTCGTTCAGCACGGCCATCTGCCGACTGCGAACGGCTGGTTGGTCGGCGCTGAACCGTTTAAACATCGATTGAAAATCCTCCTCGGACAGCGGGAACTGGTAACTCGACTTGACTGGGACATTCGGGCCCGCGGGATCCTGGGCGTTCAATCCCGAAACAGCAACCACGACCATTGCGCACGCTAGGCCTATACACGTGCGTGAATTAAAAGTCATCTTCGTCACCCCTTTTGTTGCTAATCGCTACCAGACACCTCAATCTCGAAAGCGAAAAGTGCAACTTGACAACCAAACTGCGAATAACGCATTCACTCAACAAGCCTTGAAAACAAGCGGATTGAACGCCACCTAAGCCCGTGGGTAAATCTCCGACATAGTGTTGATGACATCCGGTTGACAGCCTGTCAGCCAGTTGTTCAGGCATGCGTGGTTCGGGTTGAAGGTTCAGTTGACGCGCCGTTAACGCAACTCTAGAGAACTTGACTGAACCTCATCGTGCAGGAGACGTACGTGAACGGGATTCGTCAGTATTTCTCGGAGGAAAGGATGTGCATCGAACACGCTGGGCCAATCGAACACTTCCACTTCAATGATTTCGTCCTGACGAAGCACTGCGGCAGACTCACCTGACTTTGCTTGTACCGTAACGATGGCATTCGCATTCGCAGCGGTGCGCACCAGTGCGGAGCACTGATTCGCAATTGGCTTCACGAGGAATCCTTCTGCCTCGCGTTGGACATGAGCAAGGACAAAATAGGGGCGTCCGGCACGCGCGTGCAGATCTTTGGCGAGGCGTGCGCGCAGTTTTGGCAATTCGCAAGGTTCGCGGCCCGCGAGGCGCGCAAGAGCCGGTCCTACCAACTTATGAAAGCACACAAAAGCGGCTGCGGGATTTCCGGGCAGCACACACACGGGAATCCAGTTCCATTCCGCAAAGCCAAATGGCCTGCCCGGCCGCATGGCTACCTGGGTGAAGTGAAAATCGGCGCCCAATCCGGTGAGACTACATTTCACAAGGTCTCGTTCTCCCTTTGAAGCTCCTCCTGTAGTGATTATGAGATCCGCGCCAATCTGTGCCCTTTGGAGCAGCGCGGTCAGGTCGGCGTAATTGTCCCGAGCCACGCCTTCATAGCGGGGCTCTCCTCCTGCAGCGCGGACGAGCGCGGAGAGCGCGATAGCGTTGCTGTTCCTCACCTGGCCACGCGCCGGAATGCCTTCCACATCGACCAGCTCGTTGCCTGTGCAAATGATGGAGACACGCGGAGGCCGGAATACACGCACCGAAGGTTTTCCGGCGAATGCCAGGAGCGCGAGTTTTCCCGGATTCAAAACTTCGCCTGCCGCAATCAGTTCGTCGCCGTGACGAAAATCTTCGCCAGGAGGGAATACGCAATCGCCCGGAACCACCGGAGCGAAAATTCGCACGCCAGCTTCACACCGCTCGATGCGTTCTTGGGGAATCACGGCATCAGCGCCGCGCGGAATGGGCGCGCCGGTCGTAATCGTCAGGGCGGTTCCGGGTGCGAGAACCGATTCGCCTTTTTCAGCGAACACCTGCCCGGCCACTGGGAGCTCAATGTGATTCCTCTGCGTTGCCAATGCGCAATCACGCGCGCGCACCGCGAAGCCATCCATCGCCGAGCGCGCATACGGCACCGCATCTTCATCGGCAGAAACCTTTTCCGCCGCGATTCTTCCGAGCGCATGCTCAATCAAAATGCACTCCGCTGCCAGCGGCTGCACGGCGGAGAGAATCGTACTGAGGGCGTTATCGTAGGTGGTTTCAATCATCGGAATTCTCCGGAACTCTGTGCAAGGTCGGGGCGGGGGCGTAAAATCGGCGGGTTGCCGTGAAGCGCTATCGCCAAGTCGCCGGATTTATTCTTGCTGGGGGCGCCAGCTCGCGCATGGGCCGTGACAAGGGACTTCTCGATTTCAGCGGCACCCCGCTGATTCTTCTTACGGCGCGTTTGCTGGAGCCACTCGTCGCCGAGGTCACGGTCGTGGGCTCTCCAGCGCGATACGCATCGCTCGGACTCCGCGTCATCGCGGACGCTGATAACTCGCAAGCCCACGGCAAGCCAGAGAAGATTGGGATGGGACCTCTCGCGGGAATCGCGACCGCTCTGTCCGTTACTCACCTGCCTTGGAATTTGATCGTCGCCTGCGACCTGCCGTACCTTTCCGCAAAATGGATTGACTGGCTGCTTTTGCGCGCGCTGCGTTCGCACGGAGAGGTTGTGATTCCGCGAACGGAATTCGGCATCGAACCGTTGGCCGCGGTGTACCGGCGCGAGTGCCATGTTCCGATTAGCGCGGCTCTTGCACGGGGCGTGCAAAAAGTTTCTGAGGCGATCGGGGAGCTTCAGGCGGATATTGTCTATCCACGTGATTGGCGCGAGGCAGAGCCGAGTGAAATGATTCTGAAAAATATGAATACGCCTGGAGATTATGAAGAGGCGCGGCAACAGTGGTTGGCTGGCCGCACAAAAGAAAACGCGCACGTCAGGAAGCCCCATGTAAAGCCGAAGCGGAAACAGCGATCCGCTCCTCGCCGGCGTAAATGACGAAGCGCCG
The DNA here is from genome assembly GCA_036265065.1 of Candidatus Acidiferrales bacterium. GTDB lineage: Bacteria > Acidobacteriota > Terriglobia > Acidiferrales > UBA7541 > Palsa-360. Next base: position 2,775 of record DATAPT010000271.1, read on the forward strand.
CCCGCGCAGGAAACCGACGAGCGTCAAACCCAGTTCGCGCGACAGCTGAACAGCGAGACTCGATGGCGCGGAAACAGAAGCGAGTAACGGAATCCCCGCGGCAATCGATTTCTGAATAATTTCAAATCCGCCGCGGCCGCTGACCAGCAACACGTGATCGCTGAGCGGCAAGCGCCCGCCGAGCAAGGCCCAACCGATGGTCTTGTCGACGGCGTTATGCCTTCCAATGTCTTCGCGCACGACGAGCAATTCACCCGTTGCGCTAAAAACCGCCGCGGCATGCAGTCCACCGGTGCGGCCAAAAACATCTTGCGCTGCGCGCAATTTCGGAGAGAGCCCGCAGAGCATTTCAGGATCAAACAATGTCGTCGATTGTGGACGGCGCAATCCGCGACGCCTAAGCTGTGCGATGGTCGCTTTTCCGCACACTCCGCAGGCGGACCCTGCGGAAAATCTGCGAGTCGAACTGGCTTCGGCGACGTGTATGTCCGGTTGGAGGGTTACGTCCACGAGATTCCTCTCCGAGGATTTATCGCTTGGCATCCGCAGGCAGATCAGGTCCTCTTGTCTGGAGATGATGCCCTCGGTAAATAGAAAACCAGCTACGAGTTCCTCATCGTTTCCAGGCGTGCGCAGAGTCACACCCAGGGAGAATTTTCCCGAGCGCATCTCGAGCGGTTCTTCCGTCGCCAGGTAGTCCTCGGCGCGCGTGGCAATCCCGTCTTCCCACTGAGTCACTTGCGTGAGTTCGATGCTGCGTTTTTTTTGAGCCATGAAGCAGGTCCCGGCCGCCGCAGCCGCGCAATGTTCCGTGTGGAATGCTCGTGAAGTTCTCAGTGTGCGGGTCGCGGCTTCGCTGATTGTCCGTCCTTGGCGTATGCAGATTTTCGCGTTTGCCCTGTGGAATCGAGTTTGGAATCTCGCATGGGCGGCGTTGCGGCGCTTTGCGGCGGATGCACCAACACAGGCAATACAGCGGAAACCAGCATCACGCCCGCGATGATGTGCAGCGCACCGCGGTACGTGCCATCCGCTTGACGCAAATAGGCGATCAGCAACGGTCCAAATGCACTGGCAAATCCCCATGCGGTTAACATCAGGCCGTAGATCGGCCCAACATTTTTCGCGCCGAAATAGTCGGCCGCGAATGCGGGCATGGTCCCGAATCCGCCGCCGTAACATAGCAAAATAACAAACGCGACCACTGTTAATAAGCCCACTGCCGTAAGGCTCGGAAGGAACCAGAAAAGTAGAACCTGCAGCAGGAACATCACAAAGAAGGTGGCTTTGCGAGTGATCATGTCAGAAACCCATGCCCAAAAAACTCGCCCCAGCGCGTTGCCCAAACTCACGATGCCGACCATGCCAGCGGCCACGATCGCAGTCACTCGCGCCAGTTCCTGAAATAGCGGAGCTTCCTGCGAGATCACCGAAATTCCCGCGGAAGTATTTAAAAAGAGAAGAAGCCAGAGCGCCCACCACTGCCAGGTCCCCAATGCTTCCCCAAGTGTGTAATCTCGCTTGGACCTCTGGGAAACTTCCGCAGCAGTCGGGGTCCATCCTTCCGGCCTATATCCATCCGGAGGATTCTGCATGAATGAACCCGAGATAACCGTGACGATCAGGAAAGCGATACCAAGGTATGCGAATGTTTGAAGCACGCCAACCGTCTGAATCAGGCGTGTCGCTACGGGCGCGGTGATCAGTGCCCCAGCGCCAAAACCGCCCACTGCAATCCCGGTAATCAATCCTCTGCGATCCGGGAACCATTTGACGAGCACGGCAACCGGCACGATATAGCCGAAGCCCAAACCAATACCACCGATGACTCCATAGCTGAGATACAACCACCACAGCCCATGATTAGAAAGACTGGCCAGGAAAACTCCAAGACCATAAAGGATGCCGCCGGTCAGCGCGACTACGCGCGGGCCACTGCGATTCAACCAAAGGCCGCCAAAAAAAGCCGCAATCCCCAGCGTGAAGATGCTGATGGTAAACGTTAACGTGACTTCCGGAATGCTCCATCCGAATTGCTTGGCGAGCGGGATGCGAAAAACGCTCCACGCATACACCGCGCCCAACGCAATTTGCAAAAAAACTCCAGCCGTGGCGATCACCCAACGATTCATGATTCGCATATATCTCCCATCTACGCGTTCATTTTTCAGGCCGGCGATGCGCTTGCGAGAAAAAATCTTTTCCCCACGCTTCGAGCAAACTGTTCACTGCAACAAGGCCACGCCGCAAATCCTTGCTGCGAAACTTGTTCAAAATTGCCAGAAAGCCGGGAGGTTCTTTTCCCTGCGCCCTGGCTTCCCGCATGGCTTCGGGCAGCGCGAGCGTAAAACCGTCAAGCAACTCGGGATCGATTTCTGCGAGCGTCCTGCCCAGGACGATGAGATTGCGAATGGCGCGCACCGCTTCGGGTGCATCCGCCGCCGCAGCGGCCGTCTCCAAAACTTTGCTGTCAGCCCCTAACATTCCGCGCAGCAGTTCCAGAATTCCCTTGTCGTGAAGACCTTGCAGCACTTCGTATCCGGCGAGCAGCGCCTCCGCGTGATCCAGCGGTGCTCTCTCTAATTGAGAGCGCAATTCTTCGCGCGGATCACGGGAGGGTATTTGAAGTGGAATTGGTTTGGCCATGACGCTCGCTCCTTTTTTATTATTTATTCTGAATTTGTATGAGCTGACTTCCGGGAAGGCGATAGTCCGCGCGTCTCCATTTTCGCTCGACCTCCACGCCTTGTTGCGGGGTGGAATGGCCGAAGCGTGGATTCGCGCGCGGCAAAGGACTTTCGCCGGTTTCGGGCAGGATTTGCATGTGTACGCTGGTTTCCTTGAAGGCCGGCGTGTGAGTTACCGGATCGGTGTTGCTGCTAGTCAGACGATTCACGGGGCTTTCTGTGGAATTCATCGGCATATACAGTTCGTGTCCGCTGACGCGGTCCGTGACCAGCGCGCGCACGCGAACCTGTCCATACGGAGAAACGAGCAACAACCACGTGCCGCTTTGCAAGCCGCGTTCTTTGGCCAGCTCCGGCGAAATTTCGACAAATGTGTCCGGCGTCTGTTCCTTAATGCCTTTCACGCGGTAGGTCAAATTGCCTTCATGGAAGTGCTCAAGGAGGCGCCCATTGTTCAGATGGAGATCGAATTCTGAATTTGATTTTTCTATCGGACCGGTCCAGGCGACAGGGAATAGCCGCGCCTTGCCGTCCGGGAAATTAAACTTCTTCGTGTAGAGCAAGGGCTGATCGCTTCCATCGGAAGCCACGGGCCACTGCAAAGATTTGAAACCTTCGAGCCGTTCGTAGTTCACTCCTTGCAACAAAGGAGCGACCGAAGCCATTTCGTGCATGATTTCAGAGGGGTGCGTGTAGTTCCAACCAGCGCCAAGACGGTTGGCGATGTCCTGAGTAATCTTCCAATCCGGACGGCTGCCCGGAATAGGTTCGAACACCTGATACAGCCGCTGGATACGCCGCTCCGTGCTCGTGAACGTGCCTTCCTTTTCCAGGCTGGGAGCGCCGGGGAGAACCACATCGGCAAAGCGGCACGTCGTGCTGAAGAAAATATCCTGCACCACGAAGAAATCGAGTTTGGAGAATGCCGCCCCTACATGATTGGCGTTCGAATCCACGATCGCCATCTCTTCGCCTTCGAGGTACAGGGATTTCAGCTTGCCCGCATGGATTGCGTCCACCATCTGGTGATTGTCCAGGCCTTTGGTGGACGGCAGATCCACCTTCCATGCCGCTTTGAATCGCGCGCGAACCTCAGGATCGTCTACGGATTGATAACCCGGAACAAGGCCGGGCGCAGCGCCGCTATCGCCGGCGCCTTGCACATTGTTATGCCCGCGCAAAGGATACGCACCCGTGCCCGTTCTCATGTAATTTCCGCTGACGAGCAGCAGATTTGAGATAGCTGTGGATGTATCGGAGCCCTGGCTCTGTTGCGTCACTCCCATCGCCCAGAGGATGCAGACGCCGCTGGATTCCGCAATCATGTGTGCGACTTTCTCCAGCGTTTCCACGGGGAGGCCGCAAGTCTTCGAAGCAAATTCCATTGTGAATGGTGCGAGGGCCTTCTTGTACTCATCGAGGCCATTCACCCATTGGCCCAAGAAGTCCTTATGCGCTAGACCGTTGTCGAGCAGATAGCGAGTGACCGCTGAGAGCCAGACCAGGTCGGTTCCCGGTTTGGGATGCAGGAAGAGGTCGGCGCGGCGCGCCATTTCGTTTTCACGCAGATCGGACACGATAAGTTTCTGGCCGCGAAGTTTGTGAGCGCTCTTCACGCGAGTGGCAAGCACTGGATGGCTCTCGGCCGTATTGCTGCCGACGATGAGTACCAAATCTGCGTTTTCAATATCGCGAATGGAGCCGGAATCGCCGCCGTATCCGACGGTGCGGAACAAACCCGTGGTGGCCGGCGCTTGGCAATAGCGGGAGCAGTTGTCGATGTTATTCGTTCCGATCACTGCACGCGCCAGTTTTTGCATCAGGTAGCTTTCTTCATTGGTGCACTTCGAAGAGGAAATAAAGGCGAGCGCGTCCGGCCCATTTTTCTCCTTAATCTCCGTGAACTTGCGCGCGATCAAATCGAGAGCTTCGTCCCAGCTGGCCTCCCGGAATTTCTCGCCTTCCCGAATCAGCGGCTTGGTCAGGCGGTCCGGATCGTTCACAAAGTCCCATCCGAATTTTCCCTTGATGCACGTGGAGATTCCGTTCGTGGGGCCTTCCGACGGCTCGACCTTCAGAATTTGGCGGTCCTTGGTCCAGATATTGAAGCTGCAACCGACTCCGCAATACGTGCAAACGGTCTTCGTGCGGCGGATTCGCGATTCGCGCATCATCGATTCGGTTTCCGACAATTTCAGGATAGGACCGAATCCAGTTTCCGGTTCAACGTCCTTGACGATGTCGATCATGGAGTTCAATGTCCGCTTGGAAATCCCGGTGAGGAATCCGGCGTGACCCAGCATGGACTTTTCCATCAGCGCATTGCACGGGCAGACCGTGACGCAGTGGCCGCAGGAAACACAACTGGATTCGCGGATGGTCGAACCGCCGTCCCACAAAACGCGCGGATTCGGGTCATCCCAATTAATGGACAGCGTCTCATTCACTTCCACGTTCTGGCAGGCTTCGACGCAGCGGCCGCACAGGATGCACTGGTTGGGATCGTAGCGATAAAAAGGATTTGTGTTGTCGACTTCATACGGCTTTTCGCGGAAAGGAATCTGCTGGTGCTGGATGGCCAGCAATTTTGTCGTGTTATGTACCGTGCAATTTCCGTTGTTGTTGTCGCAGACGGTGCAATAGAGCATGTGATTGCTGAGGATGCGGTCAAATGCTTCTTGCTGCGCGGCGTGGGCTTTAGGAGAAAATGTTGAAATTTTCATCCCATCGCAAACTGTGCTGGCGCACGCGCGCACGAGCTCGCCGTTGACTTCCACCATACAGGTGTCGCAGGTTTGAATGGGTCCGAGCTGCGGGTGATAACAAACTTGCGCCAACGCTACGCCGGCCCGATTGATGAGGTCGACTAACAACTCGCCTGCGTGAGCCGCATGCCTCGAGCCGTCGATGACCACGGCGACTTCCGCCGAATTTTTTCCCGGAACAAAACCATTGCGCTTCCCATTCACGGTTGTTGAGGTCTGCATATTCGTAGTCCTCTCTGGTCCTCCCTAAAGGGAGAATGTTTTACGGGAGAATGTAACGAAGCCCGGCATACACCATATTGACGTGTGCATTGTTAGGAGTCCCAGGAGTGACCGAAATCGACCATGCGCTCCGTATCAAATATGAATATTGCGTGATGATTTGCACACGCC
>DATAPT010000272.1:0-4491 GCA_036265065.1 Candidatus Acidiferrales bacterium
CCGCGCCGCTGCCGTATTTTTCAACGCGCATCACGCCGCCCGTGCTGCTCACTACAAAGCCCGCTGTGGACAACGCGTCCATCAACTTCGCCGGAAACTTATCTTTCACATTCCACATAGACTTTAAGAATAAGGGCGGCAAGTTTCGCTGTAAAGACCAATTTCATTTCAGCAACACACAAATGTTCTTCGCCCAATTCTCCGTGGCCCTCCTCTTTTCTCCGTGTTCTCTGTGTTAAGTTTTTGACTTCCGAACCCGGAAAAGGCTTTAACACAGAGGACACAGAGAAAACAGGAGAAAGGCGGAGATGGCTGGAAGCAGAATGCGCTCGGACCGCCACAGATTTGGGGAAGATTATGCTAAATTAGCTAAATACGATGAAGCCACCCGGTTTCGATCAAGGGGAATGGCCTTTACGTTAGTTCAAAAGCCCTTCGCGAGTCTTATGGCTGAAGGCGGAAAATATTGTGATCTATGACCACAGTAAATAGAACCGTCTCGGCTGAGGCGTCTCCGACCAAGAAACTCATCGGACGCAATGTCCTTGATTGCATCGGAAACACACCGCTGTTGCGCCTGGAGCGGCTCGGACCCAACTTTCCGAACGCGGAGATTTACGGCAAAGCGGAATGGTTCAATCCTGGCGGCTCGGTGAAGGATCGCCCGGCGCTGGAAATGATTCGCGAAGCGGAACGCACCGGAAAATTGAAGCCCGGGCAGACCATCCTGGATGCGACCAGCGGAAATACGGGCATCGCTTACGCCATGATTGCCTCCGCTCTGGGCTATCGCGTGAAGCTATGCCTCCCGACGAGCGCCAGCGAAGAGCGTAAAAAAATTCTCAAAGCGTTTGGCGCGGAACTGGTCTTCACGCCCGGAGACGAAGGCTCTGACGGCGCGATTCTTCGGGCGCGCGAAATTATTGCCGCCGAGCCGGACAAATATTTTTATCCTGATCAGTACGGCAACGATTCCAACTGGCGCGCGCATTACAAAACCACGGCCAACGAAATCTGGGAGCAAACCGGCGGGCGAATTACGCACTTCGTCGCGGGGCTCGGCACGAGCGGAACATTTATGGGCAACACGCGCCGCCTCAAGGAATTAAATCCGGCCATTCGTTGCATCAGCCTGCAGCCGGATGCTTCGTTTCACGGTTTGGAAGGCTGGAAGCACATGGCCACGGCAATTGTCCCGCCGATTTATGATGCGACGCTTGCCGACGCCAATCTGGAAGTCGGCACGGAAGAGGCGTATCGCCTGGTTAAGCGCGCCGCGCAGGAAGAGGGATTATTGCTGAGCCCGAGCGCCGCGGCCGCACTTGAGGGATGCTTTATGGTGGCCTCCAGGCTCGGCGCGGATGAGCGTGCAGTGATTGTGACTGTTCTTCCGGACTCAGGCTCAAAGTACCTGAGCGAGCGCTTCTGGGACGAAGTGTAAGGCGCCTGCTGTAGCCCGCCTCTTCAGAGGCGGGGGTTTAGATGACAGGCCACGATCATTTCAGATTGGAAGAATGTGTTTGAAGCAAACCCAGGCAAGAAGCAAACCAGAAAGATGGAGATTTAAGTTCCGGCCGTGGATTGAAAAACTGCTCGCGACTGGGACAAAAAGCCTCGCCTCTGAAGAGGCGAGCTACAAAAAGCTCGGAGAACTGATCGATGTTGCTGCTGGCCAAAAACCTGGAAAAAGAAATCCGCGACCACGGCGCGAAGGATTATCCGAACGAGTGCTGCGGCGCGATGCTCGGGACAGATAATTACGCAGCGGGACGGGAAGTGCGTGCCCTGTTTCCACTGATTAACCGGCGGGACGACTCTCCGCGCAATCGCTTTTCGATTACGCCTGAAGATTTCCGCGCGGCCGAACGAGCCGCAACGGAGCGTGGACTTGACCTCCTGGGGTGGTATCATTCCCACCCCGATCATCCGGCCCGGCCGAGCGAATTTGATAGGGACCATGCGTGGCCGTGGTACAGCTACGTCATTGTCAGCGTCGATAGCGGCGTGCCAATGGATTTGACGTCCTGGCAGCTGGAGGACGATCGGTCCAAGTTTCAGCCGGAAGTGGTTGTCGCGGAGCGGGTTGCGCGAGATGAGAAGTAGTTTTGTGCTTCCAGCCTGACGCCCGTGCTTGAACCCTAACTGGGTGCTCAAGCATCCGATATTTTGGTTTTCTAAGGAGAGCAGGATGCGGCGAGCTGCTCTTCCAGTTTTACTTAGCGCCCGGGTGGCAGACACCCCTGAAATTAACAAGGAGAAACGTCCGTATGGCCGTAAAGGTTATGATTCCAACGCCGCTTCGCCAATTTACCGGGAAGCAATCCAGCTTCGAATGTAACGCGGCCACCGTGGGTGAGGCGCTGAGCGGCCTGACCGGCACGTACTCCGAGTTGAAAAAGCATTTGTTTACGGATGAAGGAAAAATTCGCAGCTTCGTGAATGTGTACGTAAATGACGAAGACATCCGTTTTCTGGAGAAGGAAAACACGAAAACCAAGGACGGCGACACGATCAGCATCGTGCCGTCGATCGCCGGCGGCTCCGCTCAAAAGAGTTAGCAAGGCCGCGAAATTCGCGAAGAGATTTGAAGAAATTAGAGGAGAACGTCCGTGGCAATCCAGACAGACGCTATGAAGCAGCAGGATGTGAAGCTTACCAGGGAAGAAATTCAGCGCTATAGCCGCCACTTGATCATGCCGGAAGTCGGCATGGACGGGCAGCTCAAGCTGAAGAAAGCACGCGTGCTGACGATCGGCACGGGCGGGTTGGGAGCGCCGCTCGGCCTATATCTAGCCGCAGCTGGCGTGGGGCATCTCGGGCTCGTGGATTTCGACGTCGTCGATTCGTCGAACTTGCAGAGGCAGGTGACGTTCACGACCGCCGATGTAGGCAAGTCGAAATCCGAGGCGGCCAAGGCGCGGCTTTCCGCGCTGAACCCGGACATCGAAATCGTCTCGTACGAAACGCGCCTGACCAGCGACAACGCGCTCGAACTGTTCCGCGACTACGACATCATCGTAGATGGCACGGATAATTTCCCCACGCGCTTTCTGGTGAATGACGCGTGCGTGCTGCTCGGGAAACCCAACGTGTACGGCTCGATTTTCCGGTTTGAAGGACAAGCCACCGTATTTGGGTATCCGGGCGGGCCATGCTATCGCTGCTTGTATCCTGAGCCGCCTCCGCCGGGACTTGTTCCCTCGTGCGCCGAGGGCGGCGTGCTGGGCGTGCTGCCGGGCATTGTCGGCTCCATCCAGGCGATGGAGACGATTAAGCTGATTCTGGGCACGGGCGACTCGCTGGTCGGGCGCCTCTTGCTTTTCGACGCGCTGGCCATGCGTTTCCGCGAACTGAAATTGAAGCGCAACTCGGAATGCCCGATGTGCGGCGATCACCGCACGATTACAAAATTGATCGATTACGAAGAATTCTGCGGAATTCGAGGAGAGGAAACCCCTGCAATGACGGAAGGTATTCAGGAAATCACACCAACGGAATTGAAAGCGCGGCAGGATCGCGGCGACAAGCCATTTCTGCTGGACGTGCGCGAGCCTCACGAGTATCAGATTTGCAATTTAAATGGCAAACTGATTCCGCTCGGCGAACTTACCCGCCGGGTGAACGAATTGGATAGCTCAGTGGAAATGGTTGTGCACTGCCGCAGCGGAAAGCGCTCGGCCGATGCCATTCATTTTCTTCAGACAGCTGGTTTCAAGAAGCTGCTAAACCTTAAGGGCGGGATTTTGGCGTGGGCGGATGAAGTCGATCCAAAAATGCCAAAGTACTAAGAGAAAAAATTCGGACCCGCTTCTCGATCCTCAGATTGCAATGCTGATGAAGATTTCGAGAAGTGGGTCCACACGAAAGAACAATAATGCCTTCGACAAAAATCAGAGTTCGGAACGACGGTCCACTCGCAATCGAAGGGGATTTTGAGTTGGTGGATATGGAAGGCATGCCGTACGGTTTGGGCGGACGCACGATGATTGTTCTGTGCCGCTGCGGACACTCCGCCAAAAAACCTTTTTGCGACGGTGCGCACAAAACCTGTTTTCAAGACAAGCAAGAAGCCCGCGACCTTCCACCGCCAATTCCAAAAATTTAGTTAACCCTCCAGACTTTCCCCTCCATTTAGTCAGGTTGCGGAAAAAATAATCTATTCTGTCATTCCGAGCAGAGCGAGGACTCTCTGTTAGTTTTCTTATGACTAGTAAGAGGAGAGATTCCTCGCTTCGCTCGGAATGACAGAGAAGGTGCGTTTTTACGCAGGCTCTATTGGCTGAGCTAACTTTCCCTAAAACTTTTCCGAAAAATTTCCCTAAAAGTGTGCGTTGAATAGCACAAAGGAGAATTTTCCTTGTGCATTTCCCAAAAGGGACCGGTCTGTCTGAAAAGTTTTTAATAAAGTTAAATTCAAGTGCTGCAATCTCACAAAATTCTAATGTCATCCGCAATCTGAAGCGCAGCAGTGTCAAACTCGCTACTAGTGTG
>DATAPT010000273.1:0-7464 GCA_036265065.1 Candidatus Acidiferrales bacterium
ATCGCATCCAGAGCAATACGTTGCGCAGTCACCGGCGATGTCCTGCACGACTCCTGCGTTCAGCGAACGTGAGGTGCAGCCCCGGCGCTTTGTGCTCCGGTCCTACCTCGTTTCTAGAGATGATTCGTACATTGTTATGAATGGCGGCCTGACCCGCATCACGCCGTCCGTCGACTCTGTATTGGTTTCGTTACAACGAGGCGGAGGCAGCAAGGACACATGGGTCCTCTCCGACGCTCCTGTAACGCAGATCACTCTTCTCGCCAATGGCAGCCAACCGGTTCCCCACAGCCGTGGTACCGGCGACCTGCCAAGCATGATCGCCGACAATCTGTATTGGCTTGGCCGCTACGTCGAGCGCACCGAAGGCAAAGTCCTCTTGGCGCGAACCGCGTTGCGCCGCTTTGTTGAGGGTAGCGGAAGAGAAGATAGCCAAGCGGCGAAAATACTCGCAACCTGGTGCCAGCCCGGCGGCGATTTTTCAGATGGGCCGGAATTCGTCCGCGGCCTGGTCCAGTATGTTCGCGACGAAGAAGAAGGCTTGGGAGTCCGCGACGCTTTCCTTCAGATTCAAAGCCTCACCCGTGTTTTGCGCGACCGCTTTCCCGCCGATGCCTACCGCGTCTTGCAGGAGGGATATCAGAATCTTTTTGACCGAGCTTCTGATGAGGACCGCTCTGCCGAGCAAACGATGCGCCTTCTGGACGGCGTCGTTACCGGCCTCGCCGCCTTTTGCGGTCTGGCCACCGATTCGATGATGGGAAGCCAGGCCTGGCGCTTTTATGACATGGGCCGAAGGCTGGAGCGGGCCATCCTTACCCTGAAATTGTTGAGAAACATTATCCTGCATCCGAGTGACGACCGGGCCCTGCTGGAAGCCGTTCTGGAAATCACCGAAAGCACTTTTCCATACCGGCGGCGGTACCTGACGCGCCTCGAAAGACTGGCGGCAGTGGATCTGCTCCTCGTGGAAGAGAACAATCCGCGTTCGGTGGCATTTCAACTGGCCGCGGTGGCCGAGCACCTCAACGCTTTGCCCAGAGGCTCTGAAAGTCCCGACCTACATGACAATCGAGATCAACAGTTGCTTGGGGCAGTGCGCGCCTTGATCAAGGAAGAAGAATCGGCCATGCGGCAGAATCCGGCGGGAGGGCAGCACGAAGCACTCGCGCAATTTTTGTCCGACGTCCTCGACCACGTGCACAAACTTTCCGATGCCATCGCGCACGTTTATTTCTCGCACGTAACCGTGTCGCTATCGCGAGACGCAAATTTTCAGGGGCCAGCGCGGTGAAATATCACGTCAAACATGTCACGCAATATGACTATTCGACTCCTGTGACTCTGTCTCATAACGTCGCTCACTTGCGGCCGCGCGAGCACGATTTGCAAAAATGCCTGTCGCATCAACTGACCGTCACGCCGAGCCCGCGTGCGCGTGCGGATTGGCTGGACTACTTTGGCAACCATAGCGATTATTTTTCTCTTCAGCAAAGCCACAGCGAATTGACCATCGTTGCGGAAAGCGTCGTCGAAGTTTTTGCGTCGCAAAACGAAAACATTTCCGTGGCGCCTCCGTGGGAAGAATCACGCGAGGAGTTGCGCGCTTCGCTTGACCCGTCGACGCTTGCCGCGCGCGAGTTTTGTTTCGACTCCCCTCATGTCGCGTCGAACCTCGAATTCGCGGAATATGCCAAGCCTTCTTTTAAAGAAGGTTTGCCGCTATATGACTGCTCCCTTGATCTCGCGCGGCGCATTCATGCGGAATTTGAGTTCTTTCCCGGCGCAACCACTGTCGGCACCCCTGTAGCCGAAGTGCTGCGCACCCGCCGCGGCGTCTGCCAGGATTTTGCGCATCTGCAGATCGCTTGCCTGCGCTCGCTCGGTTTCGCGGCGCGCTACGTCAGCGGCTACCTCGTCACGACTCCTCCACCCGGCCAGCGGCGCATGCAAGGCGCTGATGTGTCCCACGCCTGGCTAAGCGTCTTTACTCCAGGCCGCGGATGGGCGGACTTCGACCCTACGAACGGAATTGTGCCATCAGGGCAACACGTAACTTTAGGTTGGGGGCGAGACTATGACGACATTGGACCCATTCGAGGCGTCCTGGTAGGAGGCCGCTGCCAACAGTTGCGTGTTTCGGTCGACGTCATTCCCATACAGCCTGAAATTTGATACCTGCCCAAGCCTGCTCCATCCATTCAGTCGTTTCAAACCGTCGCCCCGGCCTTAATTACTGTGTCCGTAGCCTGTCCTTCCGGACAGTTCAACAAAATGGAACACTTACACCTTTTTCCCTGATCTCGTGATCGGCATAGGCCTAGACTATGTGAACCAGTCAGAGAGCAGAAAACTATGCATCTTCTTGATTCTGTAATCGCGTTTGCGGCAATCATGCTGACCGCCAGCCTGGTCGTGACAGCTGGCACCCAGCTCATCATCAGCTTACTCGGTCTGCGCGGCACCAATTTGCAGAGGAGCCTGGCCGACCTGTTCGAAACCGCGAGCGACGATAAAGACGCCAAGCGCTACAGCAAAGTCATTGCCGGCAGAGCTTTGCGCCATCCATTCCTTTCCGGGTCTGTTTTCTCTCGCTTCGGCGTTCGAATGGAAGAACTTCCCTTCGTGCCCGCTGATGCAGCCGGGAAACTTCGTTGGGCCGGGAATGGAATCCCATTTCAATCTTGGCTGTTGGGGGCGGTAAGCGGATTTTTCCTCTGGCCGGCTGCTTTGGCGGCTATTCAGCGCCTGACGTCTCTTGATATCGCCGCATTCTCAAACATCGTCGCGAGCTACGTACCCTTCCTTAGTTTCTATGACCATCCATGGCGCACCGGCGCAATCGCCGGCGCAATTTTCGGAGGACTCCTGAGCCGCTGGCGTCTGGCCACGTGTGTTCGTGCCGATGAGTTGGTCGCCGTTCTGGAGAAGCTTTCGTCCCCACCGGGCGGCACATTGCCCGACCCTGCACAACGCGCGATGCTCGTAATCGCCGGAGAAGCGCAGAGCGGCCCGCGCTCCAAAACGAATTCGACGGCAGCGGAGTATGAGAAATTTGTCCGCGACCTGCCGGAAAATGAAGACGATGACCTGGGTGCCATATTGGAGAAGGCCTCAAAACAGCCCTCTGAGCAAACTGAACCGAAGATGGCCGGGTTGGATTCCTGGTTCGATCACGCAATGGACCGCGCCTCGCAGCGCTTCACCCTGCAAGCGCGCGTTATAACCGTCGCTCTTTCTTTGCTGCTTATTTTTGGCGCGCATCTGGATGCCATCCGTTTGTTCCGCGCAGTATCTTCTGACGCAGAGTTGCGCGCTCAGCTGACCGCCAGCGCGGACGCCATCCAGAAACAGGCGGGGCAACTGTCGCGAACGCGTGAAGATGCAGCAGGCAGAGAAGGCGTTCCCGACATCTTTCGCAAAGCGATGGTCGAAGTTTTGCAATCCGCTCCCCTAGCCGCAGAACAATCAAAATCAAAACCTCACCATTCTTCGCGACACAACGCTACGGCTGCACCGGCCGGTTCCCAGACGTTAGCCGCCGATGGCTCAGCGGAATCGCCAGAAAATATTCAAGCAGCTTCTCTCGGAACTGCCGATGCTGCATCCGTCCAATCCAGTGATCCGGCTTCAACTCAGGCTGCCGTTAAGGGATCCGGCCACAAGTCTTCAAAATCATCGAAGTCGAAAACGGCGATAGCGGCGGAAACTCAAAAATCTCCTGCGACACCCGGCGAAGACAGAGCGACGATGGAGGCCAAAGCGCGGGCGAGCAAAGAGCTGGAGAAGACGCCAGGCTTCGCGAGCCGCCAAGACGCAGTTGCCTGGCTTCGCTCTACATTAAACTCGGATCCTGCCGTGGAAAATCTGGCAGCGAATTACGAACAAGCGGTCAACGCGCAACTTGTCAGCGACGCAGACAAATTGCTCGACCACTCCGCCTCGCTGAAGCATGATCTCGCCCGCTCGGAATTGCGGCTGGCCCCCGAAACATGGCTTGGCTGGAAACCGAGCAGCACAGAGCGACCCGGCTTCCTGCTCGCGCTTGCTTTACTCACTCTGGGCGCCCCACTTTGCTACAACATGCTGAAAGCCGTCGCTAGTCTTCGACCGCTGCAGTTGGCGAGTACGAAGATTTATGTCGAGAGGCGAATTCGGCGCGAAGACCGGCGTCAACCGCAAGCGCGTGAGCAAGCAAGACCACAAGCGCGGCCCCAAGTGAAAGCACAGGAAAAGCCGAAAGAAGAACGCGTGCCCGCAAGGGCCGGACATATCGGCAGCCTGCTATAAAAACACAATCGACGAGCTATTTCGGTGGGGATTTACTGTTCTAAATCCAAAACAATCATCCATGTATGCGTGAAAAGCAGAATCATTGTGTGTCGTGGCTTCAGCCACTACACAATTTCTGCAAAAAGAGCGCGGCTTTGCAGCCTGTCGAAACAGACGCCAAATCTGTCATTTCGAGCGAAGCGAGGAATCTCTCTTCGATTCAACTATAAGAAAACAAAGAAAGAGAGATTCCTCGCTCCGCTCGGAATGACAGAATTCAATTTTTTTTCCGCAGCCTGTTTAGCCGCTGTGGTTGTGGCGCGGACTCATAAGGTTGTTGAAGTTTTAGCGCACACTTCAAACTACTTCGTCTTATCGGAATGTGACATTTGAACTTCCGATTGCTGCCTCCCACATTCCGATAAGCCTTAAAAATTACTGCCAGATCAGTTTCAAGCCCAATCGGATCGAATGGCTGCCACCTGTTCCGAGAACAGGATTAGGCGATGCTCGGTCAGGCACTTCGCGTGAATTACTTTTTATGCCCACCTTCATCCAGAAACATCTGCACCTCATGAAATAATTCCATGCGATTCTTTTCCATCATTACGGTGTGCGTTCCCTCGCCGATCAAAACGTAACGTTTTTCCGGCGCGTTCACCAGCAACGGGAACAAAGCGCGCGACATGTAGGGCGGCGTGTCCTGATCCCACTCCGCTTGAATCAGCAGAATCGGCACGGTGATTTTCGCGGGGTCGTAAGTCGATTTTCCGGCGGACCAGAAACGCTCTCCGTCGAGCACGGTGCCGTTTGGAGCGCGCAGCGCCGGTGGATTCTGCTTCGGGCCTTTTGGATCGCTCGCCAGCGTTGCATCCCACCACTTGTCAAACCAACCCGCGGGGATGAGGTCAGCTTTTTTATCTTCCGGCACGCCGGTCATCCAGCGTTTGAAGGCTGCTTCGCGCAGCACGGTGCGGTAAGCGCCAATCGGCCCGTTCGGCTGCGTCAGAGAAGCGGTTTCGCGGTGCCAGATCGGCGCGTACAGCACCAGCCTGACCACCTTGTCATTGTTCCCCGCCGTGTACGTCGCCATGGTCGAGGTGCCCCAGGACCAGCCGATCAGCTCCAACCTCTGCAGCTTGCGCCGCTCGAGAATATGATCGACCACCGCGCTGATGTCGCGAACCGCAGTCTCCGTGTCCGCGATGGGCGCGTTCTGCTCGGGAGGCGCGTCCATTTCAGGAGGCCTCGTGGATTTGCCGTAGCCCCGCACATCCATCAGGTAAACGTCATACCCATGCTGCGCGATGTAATCCATCCAGGAAAGCCCGTTCAGTTCCAGATCGAAGGAGGTTTCTGCCGGGTAAGTCGCGCCGTGCACGAAGAGCACGGTTTTCTCCGGCGTGAAGACACTCATTCCGGCGGCATGTTTGTTACGAACGTAAATTTTTATGCCCGGATCTTTTGTCAGCACAAACATTTCTTCCATCTTTATGTTCGATGCCGGATGCCCGGCTGCGCCTGCCGCATCTTTTCCGGGTTTTGCATCCTGAGCAATGCCGGCGGCATGAATCGCCAAAAAGAAAATCAAGGCCAAAGAAAATTTCACTATTGCCTCCCGATGATCGAACAGGTTGCCCGGATGATACGCCTTCGCTCAGGGAGTTCCCAGATAATTTGAGGAAGAAGGGTCAAACCGGCCAATCCACCGGCCGCAATTCCAAAAACTCTTGCCGGATTTTTTCTACATTTTTCTCTGTGTTATTCTGATAAAGGAATGATTTTAGGGAGGTTTTTCATGAAACATACAGAGGGATTTTTGGCCATTGTGAGTGACGCGAAAACTCGCGTAAAAGAAATGAATTTTCAGGAAGTGAAGCAAAAGATGGATGCCGGCGAAAAATTCACTCTGGTCGACGTCCGCGAAGACAACGAATGGGCGCGCGGCCACATTTCCGGAGCCGTTCACCTGAGCAAAGGCATTATCGAACGCGACATCGAAACCGCGATCCCGGACAAATCCGCGCCCCTCGTCCTGTATTGCGGCGGCGGTTTGCGTTCCGCGCTGGCGGCGGATAACTTGCGAAAAATGGGCTATACGAATTGCATTTCGATGGATGGCGGCTGGCGTTCGTGGACCGGAGCCGGCTTTCCCACGGAAACCCCGAAATAAAATCTTCGCCACGGGCTTGCGCGTTTTCCGCGCAACCATTATCTTCTAAAGACTCAATTTTACATTGCGCCGCTGGGGCGTGGTCCAATCGGTAGGGCACCTCACTGTTAATGAGGACGGTGTTGGTTCGAGTCCAACCGCCCCAGCCAATTTTTTTCTGCCATAAATCACGCCTCGAAAACTAAAACGCTGATCGTCTGCAGTTATCGGAACGAATGCGCCGATTCGCGTTGCTGTAGCCCGCCTCTTCAGAGGCGGGGTTCTTCCGATCCACGACATAAAATTACATTTCGTAGAAAATTTTTTGCTTGAATATTGGACTACGATTTACAGAATCGAACAAAATAAATATTACGCGGGAATGAATGAACAGGGCTTCCGCCTGAGCCTTGGTACATTTGGGGTGTGGCTTTTTGGGGTGGTTGGCGGAAGCAGGTCGGAGGGAAGATCGCGCCGGCCCAGCCCTCAATCCCCTAAAGGGATCCTCGGCGTGTCTTCCCCCCTACAGTTCCTACTGTTTGCACGCTGCTGGCCAAACACAAAACGCTGAAAACACAGTGTTTTGATTTTCGTACTGCGGGTAAAAAAGCCATGCTGCGGGAAATTTTTCCGTGTGCACTTTTATGCACAATGAAAAAATACAAAAATCATGCCACCCTTTTTCCCTATTACTCTATTGCCTCACTGCTTCAATACTTCGCTTTCTCAAAAAATACAGTGTTTCCCCTACTAAAAATTATCCAAAACCTTTTGTCGAAGTTGACTCCCCCGCCGCAGCCTCTACGTTTTAAGGTTACGATGGGCGCATTTTACGCACAGTGTGCCGGGCCGGCAGTGGGGGCGGCCTACGCAATATGGGCCTGAAGAAAATAGTCGTTCGAGGCGCGCGCCAGCACAACCTCAAAAATATCAGTCTCGAAATTCCGCGCAACACGCTGACCGTCATCACCGGCCTCTCCGGCTCGGGCAAATCCTCGCTCGCCTTTGACACGATTTACGCCGAGGGCCAGCGCCGCTAT
>DATAPT010000274.1:0-7785 GCA_036265065.1 Candidatus Acidiferrales bacterium
GTCAATGCGCCCCAGGTGGTTTCCACGTTTTTCTTCGTGCCGTAGCCCACAGGACGCGCCTCGCGATTCATGATCGTGAGTTGCGTGGCCGCAACGATATGCAGAATCACGCTGAGCAGCAAAATGCCGCGCACGATCCACAACAGTTGTCCGTAGCCGAGCTCGGGCATTGCAACCGTACGGAGGAAGCGCGAATACGCATTGATCTCTTCCGCGCCGGAAAATATTTTTAGATTCCCCACCATGTGCGAAATCACGAAAAGGACGAGCACCGCCCCAGTCACGGCCATGACCACTTTTTTGCCGATCACGCTGCTCCAAAGAAGCAAAAGTCGATTGGGCGCCGCTTTTGTATCCGCCGTAGTTTCTGTCATTGCTGAACTCCTGAATTTATTTCCATGGCTTTTAGCCGAACCCTTCTGACGCACCCTGTTCGTACCGGCACACCCTGTGCCTCCCTGCTTGGAGCCACCTAAAATCCTATGGCAATTTCTGTATCTTCTTGAAGGGATTGGCCCGTGGGAAAATTTGGCGATGTCGAAAATCCACTTCGATCGCTGACATTCCGGCTCCGATGAACTAGAAATTTTAGTATAGGTAATTCCCACCGGTTTTTCAATGGCGATCATGGATGATATAGGATTGGCCACACGATCCAGAACGCCTGGAATTTCCCTGCGCGCCCATCGGATATAATTGACCTCGATAAAGAGACGGGGGACACGCCATGCTCGAATTGCAGGTTGCTGAACTGGATGGATTGGTTGAAGCATTGGAAACCAACGGCGCCCCGCCCGATTCCGAAGCACTGCTTAAAATGGCGGAAACTCTCGGAAAACTTTTTGACGTAAAAACAGATGAAGTCGCCGTCCTGAAAATCATTCCCAAGTTCAAGAGCCTGAAGTTTATTTTTCCTGAAAAACTTGGCCCCGTCGGCACGATTCCGCTTACCAGCACGACCGCGCTCGCCTCGCGAACCGCACGGGACCGAAAACCGGAACTGGCCAACAATTTCAGCACAGCGCGACACGCCAATTTTTTTGAAGCCGTCCCTTTGGGCCGCAGCTCGAGCGAACTGATCCAAAAAATCATGAGCGCGCCAATCATGGACGGAACGCGCGTCCACGGAGTCGTGCAAGTTTGCCGCAAAGCAGTTTCCCTGTCGCAAACAGGCCCCGATTTCACTCAGAAAGATTTGCGCAAACTGATCGCCCTCTCTCCCACGCTCGATCGATTCCTGAAACTTTGCAAGCTGGAATAACTCCAGAAATGGTTTCTGTAGCGCCCACCTTCAGGTGGGCATCTTGCGCGGCAAAAAATTCTCAGAATTGAGCTCCCATCACTTTTTTTCCGCAATGCGAGCACAATTTCTCTTCCAGAATGAATTTTTCCAACGTGAATAACAGCAAATCGCGCTTTTCCCTCCAAAATCCTGACTCGCGTCTATCTGGTTACCGCAAACTGCCTAAAATCTTGTTCTTCAATGGGGAAAGTAATTGACACAGCTGGTCGTTCTTGTTACTTTTCCGCACGCACTAAAAAGTGGCAAAAATTTTCCAGAAGTCATCTTGCAGTAGGAGGCAGCGCACCCTCGCACCCTCATGGCGTTCGTAGCGAAAAAGATTTACCTGACAAAAGGTGTTGGCAAACATCGAGAACGGCTTTCCAGCTTTGAGCTTGCCTTGCGCAGCGCGGGCATTGCCGCGTGCAACATCGTGCGCGTGTCGTCCATCTTCCCTCCCAATTGCAAGCTGATCTCACGCGCCGAGGGCCTCAAGCACTTGAAGCCCGGGCAGGTCGCGTTCACCGTCATCAGCGAAAATTCCACGCGCGAGGCGCACCGCCTGATCGCCGCGGGTATCGGCTTGGCTCTCCCCGCCGATAAATCCATGTACGGCTATTTGTCCGAGCACCATTCCTTCGGCGAAACCGAAGAAGTCGCCGGCGAATACACCGAAGAGCTGGCCGCCGAAATGCTAGCGACAACTTTGAATGTCGAGTTCGACCCCGATTTGTCCTGGGATGAGAAAAAAGAAGTCTACCGAATCTCCAACAAAATCGTCCGCACCATGAATATCACCCAGTCCGCCGTAGGCGATAAGCGCGGCCTGTGGACCACAGTACTAGCCGCCGCCATTATGATCGGCGAAGACGACTAAGCCTTCAACACTTCCTAAACTCAGCCGAAAAACCACGACCGGAAACTCGCTGCCCGGATTCTGAGGCGCGATTCATGGTGTGTGGATTTTCTTTGTACCCGCAGAGAGCAAAACTACCTTTCCCGATGCCTCTTCCAATGATCTCAATCGGCGGGTGCCGCACCCTTTGCGCACTTCAAAGGGTGCGGATTTAGATGCTAGTACGACCAGCGCAAGACCGAATCGCGAAATTTTCATGAATTCAACGAGCCCCACCCAAACGCGATACCTCTACTCTTTCAATCGAAACAGTTAATGCTATTATTCTTGTGTGACACAAAAATTTAAAGTTGGACTCATTCAAATGAGCTGCTCCCTCGATCCGGGGGAAAATCTTGCCAAGGTGGAAACGCGGGTGCGCGAAGCGGCGCAGCGCGGTGCGCAAATCGTCTGCACGCAGGAACTGTTCCGCTCGCAATATTTCTGCCGCGAAGAAAACGCCGATCTCTTCGAGCTGGCCGAGCCGATTCCCGGCCCCTCGTCCGAAGCGCTGGCAAAACTCGCGCGCGATTTGAAAATCGTAATCGTCGGCTCCCTCTTCGAGCGCCGCGCCGCGGGCATCTATCACAACACAGCCGTGATTCTGGACGCGGACGGATCGCTTCTCGGAAAATATCGCAAGATGCACATTCCGGACGATCCGCTCTACTACGAAAAATTTTATTTCACTCCGGGCGACCTCGGCTTTCTGAATTTTGATACGCGATACGGCCGCATCGGCGTGCTCGTCTGCTGGGACCAGTGGTATCCGGAAGCGGCGCGTCTTTCGGCGCTCGGCGGCGCGGAAATCCTTTTCTATCCCACAGCAATCGGCTGGCATCCTTCCGAGAAGCAGGAGTTCGGCGCGGCGCAGCTCGACGCCTGGCGCACCATTCAGCGCTCTCACGCCATCGCCAACGGCGTGTTCGTAGCAGCCGTAAACCGGGTCGGCTTCGAAGGCTCTCCCAAGAGCGGCCTCGAATTCTGGGGGCATTCTTTCGTCTCAGATCCTTTCGGACGTGTACTCTCCGAAGGCTCGACAGACAAAGAAGAAATTTTAATCATCGAATGCGATCCCAAGTTGAGCGAAGAAACGCGCCGCAACTGGCCGTTCCTTCGCGACCGCCGCATCGACGCCTACTCCCCAATTCTCAAGCGATGGAACGAGTGAAGACCACCCAAAGAAAATCTAAAAAGATTCACAATCGCGCGGCCCAGTCAGAGGCTACGCCATTTTCTCTCGGCTACCACATGCCCGCCGAGTGGGAGCCGCACACCGCCACATGGCTTGCCTGGCCGCACGAAAAAACCGACTGGCCCGGCAAATTCGCGCCCATTCCGTGGGTGTATGCGGACATCGTCCGCCACCTCTCGCAAGTGGAGCGAGTGCGCATCCTCGTAAAAGACGCAGCGATGGAGCGCGCAGCTCTGCGCACTCTGAAATCCGCAGGCGCCTATCTCTCCGCCGTAGATTTTTTCCAGGTGCCCACCAACCGCGGATGGATTCGCGATTTCGGCCCCATCTTCGTGCGCAACGCCAAAGTCGAAACTGCCGCCACCAATTGGCACTTCAACGCGTGGGCGAAATACGACGACTGGAAAAATGACGACGCTGCGAACGCAAAACTTGCGCGCAAATTAAAATGGAACACGTGGTCGCCCACCTATCGCGGACGCCGCGTAGTGCTCGAAGGCGGCAGCATTGAAGTCAACGGCCAGGGGACAATGCTCACCACGGAGGAATGCCTGCTCAGCCCGATTCAGGCGCGCAATCCCGGCGTCTCGGCCAAAGAAATAGCGACAATTTTCCGCGATTACCTCGGCATTAAAAATCTTCTGTGGCTGAAAAATGGAATCACCGGCGACGACACGCATGGCCACGTCGACGATCTCGCGCGCTTCGTCAATCCCACAACCATCGTCACCGTCGTGGAAAACGATCCGTCGGACGCGAATTTTCAGCCGCTGCAGGAAAATCTCGCCCTGCTCCGCGAAATGAAGGATCAGGACGGCCGACCGCTGCGGATCGAAACCCTGCCCATGCCCGACCCCGTTTATTTTGACGAGCAGCGACTCCCTGCCAGCTACGCCAATTTCTACATTGCAAATCAGCTAGTGCTTGTCCCAACGTTCAACGATCCGCATGACGCCACAGCGCTAACAAAATTGGCAGCCCTTTTTCCCGGCCGAAAAATTATAGGAATTTCGTGCTTGGATTTGGTCCTGGGACTAGGCACGCTACACTGCATGACCCAACAGGAGCCTGGCCCTTAAGTGGCATAGGCTTCAGCCTGTGCGGGTTTAGGGATTGCAAAAAATTAAAATCGCACAGGCTGAAGCCTATGCCACTTAAACCGATCGCATCTAGCTAAACTCGGGGGTTCAGAATGCACATCTACTCGCTCTACATCCCGCAATCCGTAATCACCTGGATCATCGTCGGCCTGATCGCCGGCTGGCTCGCCGGAACCGTTTCGCGCGGCCGCGGCTTCGGCTGCCTCGCAGACATTATTTTGGGAATGGTGGGCGCGATCCTCGGCGGCTGGATTTTTCTAAAACTCGGCATCCTCGGCGGCGGCCTTCTTTACAGCATCGCCGCGGCTACCGTCGGCGCTGTCATCCTCGTAGCAGTCGCCAGCCTGTTTTCAGGCGGAAACAAATAGGATTTCCCGAAAACATTTGCGATCCTGCAATTACGGCATGACGACAGAAGAAACCAGCGCTTTCACCTTGGCGTCGAGGGCCAAAGCCGCTGCCCGCAGTGGCGATATCAGCGAAGAAGGAAGCACATAAGTGATATTGCAGCCCGCGCCATCATCGTTTTCCGCGAGCAGCAATTCCACGGGAACAAAGAGTCCGGCGGAATAATCATGGCGCAACATCGTGATGGCTATCAGTGGGTTGCCGAAAATCCAGCGCACCTCTCTGCGGTTAATTCCAAACTTTTTCATCCAGCTGCCGTGATCGATCTCCACGAACAACATGAACCCGCTTTCGCCCTCATGTTCCTTCACCCTCTTTTCAAAATCCGCGCGATTACTTGAGCGATCCAAAACATCGGCCAAAGTTATTTTTCCCATGCGAGATTTCAGCTTGTCCAGAACGTGCTCAAAACTTAGCGCGGTGTGGTGGCGGATGCGCTTTCCCTGGAACACAACCACTTCCTGCTTGCTTGCGAGCTTTTCGGCCATTTTCCCTTTCTCCTTTTCCCAGACCGTTCGCCGCTCGAGTGCTTACCCTCAAGTAAACGTCATGGGACAACGAGCTTCCATCCCGGTCGCATCAAATTCGCGCACACCTATGTGATAAGATGCTGGGTCTTGATCAAAGGACGTGGAAAACTTTGGATAAACCTTCTCTCTTAGCAATTCCCCTGGGCGGACTGGGCGAGTTCGGCATGAACATGCTCGTTCTCCGTTCGGGAGACGACATGATTTTGATCGACGCTGGCATGATGTTCCCCGAAGCCGAACTTCTCGGCGTGGATATCGTCATTCCCGACATCACCTATCTCAAACAGAACAAGCAGTATCTGCGCGCTATTCTATTGACGCATGGCCATGAAGACCACATCGGCGCGCTCCCTTACATTTTGCGCGATTTGCAGGTGCCGATTTACGGCACGCGCTTCACTCTGGCTCTTGTGCACAAGCGCCTGGAAGAACACGGCCTGCTCGACAAAACAAAACTTTGCGAAGTGATCCCCGGCCGCAAGCTGGAAGTCGGACCGTTTGAAGTCGAGTTCATCAGCGTCACGCATAGCACCATTGATTGCGTTGCGCTGGCGATTCGCACTCCGGTCGGCGTCATCATCCACACCGGTGATGTCAAAATCGATCAGACTCCCACTGACGGCCAGCCATTCGATTTACATGCGTTCGCGCGCTACGGCGCGGAAGGCGTCCTTGCGCTGTTCAGCGACAGCACGAATGTCGAGCGCCCGGGCTACACGCCCTCCGAGCGCACCGTGCGTCCGCGCATCGAGGAACTCACGCGCGCCGCGACGCGCAAGGTAATCGTCTCCTGCTTCGCGTCGTCGATCCCACGCATTCAACAAATCATCGACATCGCCGCCGCCGCGAACCGCAAAATTTCTTTCATCGGCCGCAGCATGGTCGACAACGTGGAAATCGCTCACGGCATGAACCGCCTGCGCATCCCCGACGGGCTCGTCGTGCGCCCGCAGGACATCAGCTCCTTCCCGCCTGAAAAAATGATTGTCCTCGTCAGCGGCAGCCAGGCAGAACCCATGTCTTCGCTCTCGCGCGTCGCAGTCGACAACCATCGGCTCATCACACTGGATGAGCGCGACACGGTAATCCTTTCCTCGCGCATTATTCCCGGCAATGAAAAAGCCATCTTCCGCATGCTGGACCACATGTTCCGCAAACGCGCCCTCGTCTATTACGACAATGACGGCGGGACGATTCACGTTTCCGGCCACGGCAGTCAGGAAGAACAGAAACTGCTTTTAAATCTCGTGCGCCCGCGCTACTTCATTCCCGTGCACGGCGAATATCGCCAACTCTTCCGCCACGCCGCCCTCGCGCACGCGGTCGGCGCCGTGTCCGAAGAAATTCTGCTGATCGAAGACGGCCAGCCTATTGAATTCACGGAAGACCGCGCGTATCGCCGCGAGCCCGTGACCGCGGGCCGTGTTTGCGTCGATTCCGGTTCGCTCGAGGAAATCGAAGAAGTGGTGATCCGTGACCGCAAGCATTTGTCCGAGGACGGCGTCGTCGTCCCCATCATCGCGATCAACAAGCACACGGGACAAATCGAGTCGCAGCCTGAAATTGTCACGCGCGGCTTCATGCCCTCTGACAACGTTCCCGAATTAATTGCCGGCGCGCGCGAAGTCCTGCTGCGCACCGTTGAGCAATCCAATGACGAGGAAAAAACCGACTGGAGCGTCATCAAGGAAAAAATTCGTGTCGATCTGCGGCGCTACCTGAAAAAGCAAACCTCCAAGCGTCCGCTGATTCTACCCGTGATTCTCGAGTTGTGAGCCTGCGCCGTGTCTGTTCCCGGTTTACACTTGCGACCATACCGGCCGTCGGATTTCGACGCCCTCGTGGCGATGGATCAAACATGCTTCCCAAAAACCATCGCCTACGGACGGCGTGAAATGAAAGCCTACCTGCAGGCAAACGGTTCCCATTGTATTGTCGCGGAAATCTCCCCCACGCAATCTCAGGCGCATGTTGCGGAAAACATTGCCGGCTTCATTCTTACGGAGCGCGATCGTGAATTCGCCCACATCATCACACTGGATGTCCTGGAAACATTCCGCCGCCATTCTGTTGGTTCCCTACTGCTGCAGGCTGCCGAGCAGGAAGCGGGCTCTCGCGGCGCAAGCACCATGTATCTGGAAACGGCAACAACGAACAAAGCTGCAATTGCATTGTGGAAGAAGCATGGCTATCGTGAGAATGGCACGATTGAAAATTACTACGGCCGAGGCCAGCACGCTTTTGAAATGCAAAAACGATTAGATCGGAAATCCTAAATCAAGGTCCCCTCATGACACTTCTGCATGTAGTGATCCTTGCCATAGTGCAAGGCCTGGCGGAACTCTTGCCCGTATCGAGTTCGGCCCACGTCGTCG
>DATAPT010000275.1:0-3779 GCA_036265065.1 Candidatus Acidiferrales bacterium
GTCTGCAAAACCTCCATTCGTCGGTTCAAATCCGACCCGCGCCTCCAAAGTTTTCCTCTGCTTGAGTTTTTCTCTTCGATAGACCACTGAGATAATTTTTTAACGGCGTGGCAATTTTTCTCCGCAGGCCGTCAGGCGTAGCGAATTTTTAACGCTAAAATGGTTAGCGAGAATGCCAGGGTCACAAGATTCGCGCAGAGGACTGGCCGGTTATTCAGGAGCAGTCCGTAAACAGCCCAAAGCGCGGTGCCGAAAGTGAAAACGCTTTGGGTAATGAGCGAAATGCCCTCGGTTCTTTTTTCGCGAATAATTTTTACGGATTGCGGCAACCAGCAAAGCGTGGTGCAAACGGCGGCCACGCTTCCCACACTTTCAAACCAAGCGGTCATGATTTGTCTCCATTTCAATAAAAGCCAATAGAACGGCGTGATCGGTTGTGCCGCGGACGCGCACAAATACTAACGCACACGGGGATCGAAGGTTGTAAACGACTCGTTTAAAGTTGCGTGCGCCGAACAAGTAGGTTTCAGTTTCAAATAAGTACAACTTTCAGTTTTGAATTCATGTGGCGTAAAGAGATTGTGCTGCACCAAATTGAGCCAAAACCCACCTATCAAGTCCGAATCGAAACAAGCAAGGGAATGCGCGCATAAGGTAAGCGCGCACTAATCTTGCAACTGATTGAATTAAAGCGGCCTAAACGCTGGCCGATGGTTGAAGTATGGCAGGCGCAATGCAAGTGCATATGACTGACGCTCTGGGAGTTCTCTATTCGCTTGAGCTAAACGAGCCGGCCCTTTAAGAGCGGCACAAGAATTATGAATTTTTCGTTCCAAACAAAATGGAGAGCCGGCTGCGAGGCGGGTGAGCATCCTTCGAGAGGGCATGGATGTGGCGTGCGCCGAAGGGTTTTTTGGTGCCTCGTTGCCGCGTTCATGGCGGTTTCATTTTTTCTTTTGCATTTTGGAAATTGCAGGGCGCAGTCGCCGACGGAATATCAGGTCAAGGCCGCTTATCTATTTAACTTTATTAAATTTGTGGAGTGGCCCGAGGCATCTGCAGCGGATACGCAATCCAAGTGGACGATCGGAGTGGTGGGAAACAGCCCGGTGGGCGAAGAGTTATCCAAGCTGGTGGAGGGCAAAAATATTTTGGGCAGAGAATTACAGGCCAAAACCTTCCAAGCCACGGACAATCTGCGCGCGTGCAATATTTTATTTATCAGCGAATCGGAAAAGAAGCATTTGCCCGCCATTTTGGCGGGGTTGCGCGGGTCTAGCGTAATGACCGTGGCGGACATGGAACATTTCATCGACGCGGGCGGAATGGTGCAATTCGTGGTGGAAGACGCGCGAGTGCGAATTGCGATTGACGTGGGAGCAACGGGGCGCGCGCGCCTGAAGGTCAGTTCAAAATTATTGGCGCTGGCGCGAACGGTGACCGATGACGGGAGCGCGAGAAACTAAAATGCAATGGCCGCGCAAACTTTCGCTTCGCCGGAAGCTGACACTGGTGATCATGGTCAACACATTCGTCGCGCTATGTGTTGCCGCGGTGGGTTTCGCGGAATACGGAGTGTACCGGCTAAAACAAGCGCGTCTTGAAGACTTGAATGCGCTGGCCAACATGATGGGCACGAATAGCACCGCGCCGTTGACCTTTAAGGATCCGCAGACCGCGGAGGATATCCTCAGCGCGTTGACGGCAAAGCCTCACATTTTGTCGGCGGCGATTTACGGTCGTGATGGCTCCACATTTGCAGTGTATGTCCGGAGTGGAGAAAAGGAACAATACTCCGCGCCCGCCCTAAAAGGCGATTCCAGCCGGTTTACGTCGGACCGCGTTCTGATCTTCCAAAGTATTATTTTTCAAGGGGAAAAAGTAGGGACTATATTTCTGGAAGGGGACACGGTTGAATACAACCAGCTTCTGAAGAAATATCTGCGCCTCTTCGGAATCATTATCGCAATGGTTTCTCTCGGCGCGTATTTGATGGCCGGACGGCTACAGCGCCCGATTTCAAATCCAATATTGCAGTTGGCGTGGACCACGAAGATGGTCACGAGTTCGCGGGATTACTCCATCCGCGCGGTGAAGTATTCGGAAGATGAAGTCGGAGTCCTAATCGATGGCTTCAACGAAATGCTGGAGCAGATTCAAACTCGCGATAGCGACTTGATGCATGCGCGCGCGGATTTGGAAAAACGCGTGGACGAACGGACGAGTGAGCTTGAGTTGGAAATGTCCGACCGGCAGCGCGCCCAGGAAGCACTGCACGAAAGTGAAGCGCAAATTCGCCTGCTGATGGATTCCACTGCGGAGGCGATTTACGGAATCGATCTCAATGGAATCATTACGTTCGCCAATTCTTCGGTGCATCGCTTACTGAAGCACGAAAAAGGAGACAGTCTACAAGGAAAATCGGCGCATCACTTGATGCACCATTCCTACTCCGACGGGACGCCCTTCCCGATAGAGGCATGCAAAATTGTTGATTCGAGACTTCACGGCATCGACGTCCATCTGGATAACGAGGTTTTCTGGCGCGCGGATGGCACAAGTTTTCCGGTGGAGTATTGGGCCTTTCCGATTCGCAAGGAGGGCGAAATTGTGGGCGCGGTGATCACGTTTCTGGATATTACGGAAAGGATGCACGCGCAGGCGGCGCTGTTGGAAGCAAAACAAGCTGCCGAGGCGGCCAGCCGGGCCAAGAGCGAATTCTTGGCCAACATGAGCCACGAAATTCGGACTCCCATGAACGGGATCATAGGGATGACGGATTTGGCTCTGGAAACTTATCTGACGGCCGAGCAAAGGGAATATCTCAGCCTGGTGAAATCTTCCGCGGATAGTTTGCTGCACGTCATCAACGACATACTGGATTTTTCAAAGATCGAGGCGGGCAAACTCGAACTGGAAAACACCAATTTTGTAATCAGGGATCTGTTCCGAGACACGCTAAAAACGCTCGCGCAACGCACCGAGAACAAAACTTTGGAAATATGCGAGCGTGTTTCCCAGCAAGTGCCCGCGAATCTGGTGGGAGATCCGACGCGCCTGCGGCAATTGGTGGTGAACCTGGTGGGCAATGCCATCAAGTTTACGGAACAGGGGAACATCGTGCTGAATGCGGACCTTGAATCGGCCAAAGACAATGAAGTGCTGCTGCACATTTCCGTGTCGGACACGGGAATGGGCATCCCGAAGGAAAAACTGAGCATTATTTTTGATTCGTTCGCGCAGGCAGACGGATCGACAACCCGCCGCTTCGGGGGGACGGGTTTGGGCCTGACAATTTCGCGGCAGCTTGTCGAACTCATGGGCGGCCGGATATGGGTGGATAGCGAAATTGGAAAGGGCAGCACATTTCATTTCACGTGTCATTTTCTGAAAGGGAGCGAAGTCACATCCGATCAGGACCGAATCGCGGCACAAACATTGCCTGGAATTAAAGTTCTGGTAGGCGATGGCAATGAAATCAATCGAGAAATTTTTTCCGAGATGCTGAAAAACTGGGGCATGAACGCAACGCGCGCGGATAGCGGGCACGCAGCGCTTGATCTTCTGGAAATCGCCAGAAAAGAAGACCAGCCATTCCGCCTGGCAATTCTGGATGCGGAAATCTCCGGGATGGACGGATTTGAAGTCATGCAGCAAATAAAATCGAATCCGGAATTGAATTGTGAAGTGATCATTCTGGTCAGTTTGAAAAGTCATGTCACGGATGTGGAGCGGTGCCGCGCGCTTGGCGTGAAACATTTCCTAACAAAACCCATCGG
>DATAPT010000276.1:0-2195 GCA_036265065.1 Candidatus Acidiferrales bacterium
TCTACCACATGCTGCATGGGGTGGCGCAGCATGAGCTGTATCATGCCGGGCAGATTGCCATCTTGAAGAAGGCGCAAGCCGGCCGTAAAGATTAGATAAGCGGAATCGCCAGTTTGCCTGGTGGGCAGATATCGAGCTGCGCTCGATTTGGACAGCCGGGGGCGGCTGTCCCCACATGAATCCTGCTGTCCCCACATGAATCCTTTCCAATTACGGCTTTACCACTGCTTGAAAATCACGGCCACCGCGGCCACGATCATCGCGAATCCTACCGCGTGGTTCCAGCGCACCGGTTGTTTGAGGTAGAAGACGGAAAACACCGAGAACACCAGCAGCGTAATCACTTCCTGAATGGTCTTCAGTTGTGCCGCGCTGAATTCGTAGGAGCCGATACGGTTCGCCGGCACCTGAAAGCAATATTCGAAGAAGGCGATCATCCAGCTGATGACGATCACTTTGAACAGCGGCACTTCACGATACTTCAGGTGACCGTACCAGGCGAAGGTCATGAAGATGTTGGAAACAGTAAGCAGCGCAATGGTTCGCATGTCGTGGAAGGCTCCGATTTGGCTAATTGGGAAATCGCCCGATTACAAAATTATTTCAATCTATCCGAGATGCTCTTTCCTCCCTTAACGTTTACAATTTGTTGTCCCTAATGGCAACCAGCCAGCCGAGAGTCCTTCCTGCAATCTGACAATTCGATCGCCGTCGCAGTGGTGGGTGTAGGCGTTTTCGGACGCAATCATGCCCGCGTCTACCGTGAACTCGAGCAGCAGGGAGAACCGGTTCGGCTGGTGGGCGTGGTCGATTCCGATCCCGCCCGGGCCGACGCGGTAGCGCGCGAGT
The DNA here is from genome assembly GCA_036265065.1 of Candidatus Acidiferrales bacterium. Lineage (GTDB taxonomy): Bacteria > Acidobacteriota > Terriglobia > Acidiferrales > UBA7541 > Palsa-360. Next base: position 850 of record DATAPT010000276.1, read on the forward strand.
TTGGCTGCCGCGCGTTTGGATCGGTTGACCAGATACTCACCACGCACAGCGAAATCCGTGCTGCGTCAGTAGCTGCGCCAACCGTTCATCATTTGGACATCGCCCGTTCCCTCATGGAAAAGGGAGTGGACGTATTGATCGAAAAGCCCCTGGCCGCGTCGCTGGCCGAGGCGGATGAATTACTAAAGCTCGCTGTTACGCACAAGCGCATTGCTCAAGTCGGGCACCTGGAACGCTTCAATCCCGCAGTCCGTGCCACGCTTCCAATACTCACGCAGCCGATGTTCTTCGAAGTTCACCGGCTGAGCGTCTTCACGCCGCGATCGCTGGATATCGACGTCGTGCTCGACCTGATGATTCATGACCTGGACGTCGTCCTCTCATTCGCGAATTCTCCGGTGAAGGAAGTTCGCGCCGTTGGTCTGCCCATCTTGTCGGGCAAGGTGGATATCGCCAACGTGCGGCTGGAATTCGAATCCGGATGCGTCGCCAACTTCACCGCCAGCCGCGTCTCTACCGAACGCGTCCGCAAGCTGCGATTTTTTCAGCCGCATCAATATATTTCGCTCGACTATGGGCGGCAGGAAGTGCTGGTTTTCACGGTAGGCGCCGATGGCGCGGCCTCAGGCGCTCCTACGGTGAATCCACAGATCAACATGGCCAAGCCGCCGGTGACTTCGGAAGAACCGCTGCACGCGGAGTTGAAATCGTTTCTGCACGCAGTGCGGCAGCACTCCGCGCCAGTGGTGCCCCTCGGAGATGGACGCCGCGCGCTCGCGCTGGCGCTGGAGATTGTTGCGGCCATTCGCGAACACGGGAAGAAAGTCGGTGTTGCGGGCTTGGCAGGGGCGAAGGGCTAGGATTTCCCGTCGCTTACAAATATTTACACACCTAGGTCGCACGCCATTTGTCATTGGGCGAAATCCGCCAAAAGATGCGAAAATACAGATAGCTTGCACCATTCCGTTCGCTGGGTCATCTTTGTACGCCGATGCAACGTAGCGAGGGATATCCGTGTCTAACGGACAAGCCTGAGCTCCAACTTAGTTCATGCCCCTTACACAAATTCCATTCCAGGATCCGGTGGCTCCTCCCGAAAAGCAGCCGGAGCAGCTCGGGCTCTACGACGCGCGGGGATGGGAGACTGCCTATCGGGCGATGGACGATGACGCTCGCGTTCCGCATCTGCTGATTCAGTTGCAGGACGATCTGGCGCGCTCGCGGCGGCGGGAAGCGATATACATTTCGATAATCGTTCACGCGGTTATCATTCTGCTGCTTTACTTCGGGAAATATCTTCCTTTTCATTCGGTAGTCGTGGTGAACAAGCCGTTAAATTCCAAAGA
>DATAPT010000277.1:0-6367 GCA_036265065.1 Candidatus Acidiferrales bacterium
ATTTCTCCATGCTTCCCGCTCTCTTTTGGCTTTCCGCTTAATCTTTTAAGCGATACATGGTGATGCCGCTCATCAGCTTGGGGAAAAAATCTGTGGATTTCTGCGGCAACACTTCACCCGCCATGGCCATGCCGGCAACCGTTTCCACGCTGACAGGGTTGAGCAGAAAACAAATCTGCGCGCGGCCAGCATCGACTTCCGCGACGGCTGTATCCATTTCGCGCTCGTAGGTAATGTTTTTCTCGGTTTTCACGGCGTCCTGCGTAATGTTCAAGCCGCGCTCAATGATGAGCCTGTGCAGAAGCACTACGTCCAGTTGCCGTTGCGCAGGCGAAACGCCTTTCAGAAGATCATCCAGGTTCGCATCTTTTTTCAGCACAAAAATGTGGAAGGCTCCATTGCCGGCGTACGCGCCAATAGCTCTCTGCTCCTGGCCTTTTCGTAAATCGGCTCGGAATTGTTCGTAGACCTTGGCGCGATCTGAAATTCCCTTAAAAGGATAGGAGGCCACATCGAAGGCGTTGGCCAATGCGGCGTGGATTTTTTCGAAGGAAAAATTTGGGACATTGGCGACAATGCGGTGCGTCGGAAGAATGGTCAAGCCCTCTCCGACGGTATTGAACACTGACATCATCACTTTTTCGTATGGCGCGTTGGGGTCGACGCGGCCGTCGCGTGCGCGCCGCTCGTCCCGATAGGCCATGGCTGTTTCGTAGCGATGGTGGCCATCGGCGATCACCAGTTTCTTGTCAGCCATTTCGCGCCGGATGGACTCGAGCGTCTGCGCGTCAGTGATGGGCCACAATCTGTGCACGACGTCATACTCATCCCGGAGTTCGACTTCCGCTTTTTTCGCGCTGGTTGCTTTATCCAGAAGCGCGTCGATGCGCGCTGCCGGATCGTTGTACAGCATAAAAAGCTGGCCCGTATGCGTCTGCGTGTGGCGCAACAATTCCATGCGGTCCGCTTTCGGCCCGGAGAGCGTTTGCTCATGGCGAAAAACAACGCCCGCCGAATAGTCTTCAATTCGTCCGACGGCAATAAAACCTTTGCGCGTGCGGCGTTCCATTGTTCCCGGCACGGTGTATTCCTGGGAATAGGCGTAGAGCGAAGGCGCCGCGTCCGGCACGATTACGTTCTCGCGAATCCATTCTTCGAGCTTATTTTCGGCCCGGGTGTACACATTGTTCGCCTGCGTGTCGCTCGTAAGCGTTTTCCCTTTTTCGATTGGAATTAAATTGTACGGACTTGCCGCAGCGTATTTCTCCGCCATAGCCGGAGTGATCTTGTCATAGGGCTGCGTCAGAACTTTCGCGGGGTCGACGACTGCCGCGTTGTATCTATAGGCTCGAAACGGAAAAATGTCCGCCATTCTTACTTCCTCCAGTTTGTATAAACATGCCGCCGCGCGCATTTCAAAGAAGGCATCACGGAGACTTTGCTCGTATGAAACCCGACTGACTATATTACAATTAATATTTCGCGGGAGGCCGCAGAAGATTCATGGGGGACCTTATCACTCGATTTTCCGAAGTACGTGCACTGATTTTCGATCTGGACGGCACGCTGATCGATTCCAAGCTGGATTTGGCTCTTGCCGTTAACGCAACGCTCGCGGAACTGGGCAAGGAACCGCTGCCGCACGAGCAGATTTTCAGCTTCGTCGGGAACGGCGCTCCGGCATTAATTTCGCGAGCCTTGGGGCCAGCCGCTTCGGAGCAGGATTGCATGCTGGGGCTGGAATTTTTCATCAAATATTATTCGGCGCACAAGCTGGATAACACCACTTTGTATCCCGGCGTGCGCGAAACGCTCGACGCGCTGAAGGGCATGCCTATGGCCGTTTATACGAATAAGCCGGTGCGCGTCAGCCGCAGCATTATCGAGGGACTCGGAGTCTCGGATCATTTTCGCTACGTGTACGGCGGCAACAGTTTTGAGCGCAAGAAGCCGGACCCAATGGGCGTGGAATCGATCCTGCGTCAATTCGGCGCCGCGCCGGCTCAAACTATGTTTGTTGGCGATTCCGAGGTTGACGTCCAGACCGCGCGTAACTCCGGCACGTGGGTTTGCGGCGTGACCTACGGATTCGGCAGCCACCGCCTCTCGGAATATCCGCCCGATCTGCTCGTTGATAATCTGCTGGAACTGGTTCCCTATTTGTCGAGCAGCCCGCTGGAGCGTTCCCGCTAGAGCATTTTCGTTTGAAATGTTTGCGGTAAATTGGTCCGATGCTCCGGAGTCCCGGAAGGACGGAACAGCATAGCCCACCACGCAAGTGGTGGGTATTCACGCGTAGTAAGATTCAGCCTCGTAGGGGGCGGCACATTTGCTTGTTCATGTGTGCCGCCCCTACGAGTCTGCGTGAGAACTCGGTTTTGAGTCATGTAGCGCCCGCCTTCAGGCGGGCATTTGCTTGATTCCAAAGTGCCCGCCTGAAGGCGGGCACTACAAAAACGCGTCGATTTTTGAGTTCTCACACAGACTCTACAGGGCTTTTTTATTTCGATGCTCGTTCCCACCACTTACGTGGTGGTCTATATTGTTTCGCCCCTGGCGGGGCTGTCCGGAACGTGATGTGTAATTTTTTGCTGTAGGGCGTTATCTGTTTACTTGCAAACTTGCGGCTCCGCTTTTTCGGGCCTCACCGAAAACAAGTTTGGGCAAATGTAAATACTTAATTCGAAACCGGTCTAATAAATCGTCAAATGAATTTGCATTCGTTCTACTTGAGGATCGGCGCCTGTGGGTTAGTGGAGAACCACTCCCAAGTGTATTTTAATCCCTCTTCGAAAGTGACACGAGGATCGTAGCCGAGCGCCTCTTTCGCCAGGCGAATGTCGGCTTGCGAATCGCGGATATCGCCGTCGCGTGCGGGCGCGTGCGTTGCATGAGCGGGGCGGCCCGTTATTTTTTCCAATAATGCCAATGTCTGATTCAGGGTGTAACGATTGCCTGTGCCAACATTGATCGCCTGGAACGAGCCACTTTTTATTTCAGATGCGAGTAAATTTGCCTGCACTACATTTTCCACGTAGACGAAATCGCGAGACTGCTCGCCATCGCCGTATACGAAGGGCGCTGTTCCTTTCAGCAGATTTTCGTTGAAGATGGAAAGCACGCCGGAATAAGGGGAGCCCGGATCCTGGCGCGGACCAAAAACATTAAAATAGCGCAGGGAAATAAATTCGAGGCCGTATAAATCATGAAACACCCGGCCGTAGGCCTCGCCTAATTGCTTGGAAACTCCATAAGGAGAAATGGGATCGAGCGCCACATTTTCCGTTATTGGCAGCGTCGAAGTTTTTCCATAGACGGCGCAAGAGCAGGCAAATACCACGCGTTTTACTTTCGCCTCCCGCGCTGCGACCAGAACATTCAATGTGCCATTTACGTTGATGAGATTTGTTTCCACCGGATCATTGATGGAACGCGGCACGGAAGTTTGGGCCGCCAGATGAACGACGTAATCCACATTGCAGCAGGCTTCGCGCAAAGTTTCCAAATTCACAATGCTTTCTTGAATGAATTTTATTTTGGTACGCACCTGCGAGAGGTTTGCAGCTTTGCCGGTGGATAGGTCATCCACCACGGTTACCTCATGTCCGCGGCGCACCAATTCGTCCACCGTATGCGAGCCGATGAAGCCTGCGCCTCCCGTGACCAGATAACGCATCCATCCCCCTCGAAATCTGAAATGCGGCACGCGCTCATGCGAATTCAGGCGTCTTTGAATCGCGCGTCCATACGTTCCCGCATCTAAACAGCAGGCCCGACAATTGTGGTCTCGGAGCCTTTTTTTCTGTACTCTGAATGTAGCGTGCCGGCCGGCCCGATTTACGGCGTCAACGTTAGCATGCTGGAAAGGACTGGCGCGACCGGCTTCGCCGCTCCAAATTAAATCGATTGCTGAAAAAACTCACACGCTTTCCGTCCATCAAGGTCACAGTGCTTCTGGTTGTGGGGTTGCTTGCGCTCGCGTCTATTGGATTCTCACAACAGTCCAAGCCTTCCAAAAAACACGGCAAGATTCCCGCCGCGCCTGCCCCTCCCGCACTGATGCCCGTCCCGTTCAAGTCGGGAGAAAATCTGGAATACCGTGTATTGCTATCAAAGTATGCTCTGAATGCGGCGAAAATTGAAATCATGGTTGTCGAGCAGCGCAATTTCTTTAGCCATCCCGCATGGCATTTCCGCGCTTCCGCGCACACCACGGACACTACGCGCAGCTTGTTTCCCCTCGACGATCAATTCGATTCCTACACCTCGGCCGCCAATTTATTTTCACTGCAATTCGAGATGTACCTACACGAACAAGGGAAGACCCAGACCAATTTATTTCGCATGACCTCGGAAGGCGATCCGGCCCCCAGCGATGCCACAGCGGTGCGTGTCGCTCCCGGGACGCGCGATGCCATCGGCTTCCTATACGATTTGCGCGCGGCGGACTGGCAGCGCACTCCCGAGTTGCACGCGCCAATTTTCGATGGCAGGCGGCTGTACGATGCCGTTGCGCGCGTCGACACCCCGCAAGGAACCGTGACGGTTCCCGCGGGAACCTTTCCCGCGTTTCGCGTCTCGATTCGATTATTCGATCACGGCAAGGAAGTGACGGAGACCAAGCTGTGGGTCTGGTTTACGAAGGAATCCGCGCGCACGCCAGTGCTGGTAGAAGCCGAAATCCCGTTCGGCACCGCGCGAGTTGAGCTCACGCATTTGCCCTGAACGGGATTTCGAAATTTCCAACAAAACTTTGGTGGAACAGCCCTGGTAATTTTAGACCAGGACAATTTTATTGCGATTGCGCGCGATGCGCCGCGTCGCGTTGCGCGTGTCGACCACGAGCTGCGAGGATTCGACGATCATCGGGTAGTCATAGGCGGTGTGGTCGGTGGCGATAAGCACGCAATCGTATGAGGCGAGTGTTTTGGCGTCGATTGGAACGGATTTCATTCCTTCGAAGTTGTAGTGCCGCAGCTTGTGAATCTGCGCGAAATGCGGATCGTTGTAATCCACCTTTGCGCCGCGCAGCACCAGTTGCTCAATGATTTTCAGAGATGGCGATTCTCGCAAATCGTCCACGTCTTTTTTGTAGGCCACGCCCAGAACCATCACGCGTGAACCTTTCAGTGATTTTTGCCGCTCGTTCAGCGCCGAGGCAACGGAATCTACCACGTGATAGGGCATCGCTGTGTTGACTTCGCCGGCCAGTTCAATAAAGCGGGTTGCGAAATCGTATTCGCGCGCCTTCCATGACAGGTAAAAAGGATCCACCGGGATGCAATGGCCGCCAAGACCCGGGCCAGGATAAAAAGGCATGAAGCCGAAGGGCTTGGTCGCCGCGGCATCAATCACTTCCCAAATGTCGATTCCCATGCGCATGCCCAGCATTTTTAATTCATTGACCAGGGCGATGTTCACACAACGGAAAATATTTTCGAGCAGCTTGGTCATTTCCGCGGCCTGCGTGGAACTCACGGGAATAACTTTCGCTACAATCTGCGCGTAAAGTGAACAAGCGGCGCGGCCGGAGGGAGGATTGACTCCGCCGACGACCTTGGGAATTTGCGCCAGCCCGTATTGCTTGTTTCCGGGATCTTCGCGTTCCGGGGAAAAGGCCAAAAAGAAATCGGTGCTGATCTGATCGTTGTCTGGACCGTGCGCGACCGGGCACTTCATTCCGGTTTCTTCGAGCACGGGCAGCACAAGCTCTTCGGTCGTTCCGGGATAGGTTGTGGATTCGAGCACGACCAGCTGGCCACGTTGTAGATGCGGGCGAATGGCCTGGGCCGTGTCCGTCACATAGGAAAGATCGGGTTCGCGGCGCTGATCGAGCGGCGTTGGGACGCAGATAATAATAGCGTCGACTTCGGCCAGGCGCGAAAAATCAGTGGTCGCGCCAAAATGTTTCGATTGCACAAATTGTTGAATCTTATTTTGCGGGATGTGCTGGATGTAGGATTGTCCGCGATTCAGCTTGTCGACCTTCGCCGGGTCCGTGTCAAACCCGGTTACGCGATGCCCGGCTTCAGCAAACCGCAAGCCCAGCGGAAGTCCCACATATCCACAACCGATAATTCCAACACGTAATTGAGCACCCTTGAAATATTCTGGTCTGCGGTCGGTAGGCATCGAATTTTTTTTCTACTCCTGTGATTTTCGTCAATCTCTAGTTTACGTGCCGACTATAACAAACATTAAGTTCGGCGCAATACCGGATCACCGCACCTGTGTGCCCAGTTACGTATTACGAACCGAAAAAACAGAGCTGCTTGAAGAGAAAATTCAGGGAGTGCCACTGCGCTTTTGGTAACACAAGAGGATTAGATCCGCGCGGCGGCGTACGCCAAATTTATTCAACAAATTT
>DATAPT010000278.1:0-13040 GCA_036265065.1 Candidatus Acidiferrales bacterium
GATGATGCGGTGCATTGCGCTACCGTGCAGCTTTCATTCCAGACATTTTCGGGGATATAAGATTTAGCGGAACTATTGTTAGCGTTGGTCGCATTCCAATAGGTACTCGGGCTTGCTAAGTCGTTAAACTGTGTCCCGCCGACTGCGACTGTGAATGGGGTTGAGGCGAGAAGGTTTACGGATGGTCCTAAACCAGAGGCTTGTACAATGTTTGGATTGGCGCAGCCATCCGGACCGCTGTCGCCGGAAGCGACGGTGTATGTAATTCCCTGCGCAGCCGCCTGCTCTGCCATGCCAGAATAAAAAGTTGCGAATCCATTCGCACCAGTCAGATTATTCGGTAAAAAAGCAGCTTCGCACACGGAGAAGCTTTCGGTCATGACATCCGCGAGGTTGTTGTCAATAATGTAAAACTCCGAGAGGTCTTCGCCGGCTGCAGCATTCGTCGTTTCTGAAATAACCAGATCCACCGTTGCGGCAGGAGCAACCGCGCCCGTCCACGTCGCGTCCAGAACGGCCTCGGCCTCTTCGCCGCCTCCCGCATCGCCCGGATCAGGACCATTCAAAATAATAGTAGGAGGATTTGCGGGAAGGTTAAATTGAGTGCGAAAATCAATTACATCCTGCAGATTAATATTACTCCGCCCAATCACGCCAATCGTCCTGCCTGCGCCGGTCATCGTATTAGGATCGATATTATAAATCTTGTTGAAATCACCCGGAGCAAGCCCGTGTGATTGGTCTTGGAAAGTAATTTGCGGCTTTCCGTTTGAGTCTTTAGTCAGACTGGCCATCTGCGTGGACCGGTTCGACGAAGCCCGCTTCGGAAAATTGTGCAGCGATGCAACGCCCGCAATCACAGGCGCGAGCGCCGCGGGAATTTGCGGGTCGCTGGCATTGGCCCAGTGTGACTCGCCGTTCACAGTATATTTATGGATGGACGTGTGCAAGCCGGCCGCGACCTGCGCGGCGGTGCCGGAAAACTCAATCACCGTGCGGCCGCGCGAAACTTTAATGGATTGAAATCCGTAGGACGCGAGCCACGAGGTGACCGCCTGGATATCGGCGTCCGCTGGCCCGAACTGCTGGCCGAATTGATCCGGCGTGAGCCACTTATGAAAGTTCGGCGAAGAGTTGACTTGTTGCTGGGTCAGCAAATTCTGCAGCGCCGTCTCCTGATCCGCGCTGCGCTTCAGGACCAGCATGATGCGGTTCATCGGCAGATCGGGCGGCGCTGCACCCTGATCGAATTGCGCGCGGGCAAGAGCGTGGGTATTTCCGCGGAGCGTTACGAGCTGCGAAGTGTCGATCCGGTCTGTCACGCGCGCGGCAACACCGCTGGTCTGCGCATGCGCAGCGAAAGGCGAAATCAAGGTCAGCACCCCGGCCACCGCCCCGGTCAGCACTGCGGCATCTCGAACCCGCGCCACAGCGCGGCGCAGCACACGCGTCATTTCATTAAAATGGCGCCAAGCGATCAGCGAAGAAACATCATCGCCACACACGCGCTCACTTCCAGGCACACACGCACTAGGAACTTTATTCACGTTTCCCTCTAGGAAAACCAAAATAAAAATCGATTAAAGATCACGAACCCCACGCAAACAAATCCGCACACTCGTTTGCGAATCCGAAAGCTTGCGCTATCTGTCAAATCCTTTGATGCGCGCCCGGCAGAATGGTTTTCCCGCGAATTAGCAAACGAATGCATTTGGGTCACGTGAATTAACCAGTAAAACCTCATCCAGCGTAACGCTCTATTTATATTTGGAAGTGCCAGTACAGGATAATCTTGAAGGAAATCCGGGGTTTTCGATCGTCACCTATTAGGTCGCTGCAATGGATTCGTAAATGCACCCCAATGAAAGCAAAGAAATCGCCGGACTGCTCCGCCGCGATCAGCTATCGAGCGCCTTCCAATTAGAAGGAGGAAATGTAATCTGCCAGAAGTTCGGCGCAGGCGTGGTGAATTCCAGGGGAATCAAATATCCTTCCGCACTTTCGCGCGCGGCCCGCGTGACTCGGCACTCTATCTTTTCATCGGTCCGGTCATTCAACATCTCAAGCTTCGTATTTTCGTCTATATTGCGAGGACTGACGATCATTGCGCCATGTACGTTTACGGCCATGGTGAAGCAACTGATCTTTGCTGTATGGCCATCCTGGGTCTTAAAGAGCGTAAGTGGAACCCGAATAATTACACGCTGGCTGCGACGCTTTTCTTCCCCAGACAGAAGCGCTGAGCCCTTGCTCATTTGTTCTTTCGGATTTGTCACAGGTCTAGCCCCCAAAAGCCCATCTGTGGATTGATTAACTCAATACCCAGCTCCCAACCTTCGGCGCGTTGCATACCGCGCCACACAATGACGCCGGGATTCGATTCCTTGTTCACCATATTCGTCAGCCGGATCGTTTGCTTCACTTCGAGGTTCGAGGGCAGGACCACCATGCATCCATACGGACCAACCACGCGAGTCTGCGCTTCCTTGCGCAGCATTTCCCCGCCAAAATTCCACTCTAAAGCTATGGGAACGCGGGAGTTAACACGCTCACCACGGCGCTTTTCGCGGCCAGTTAATGGGGTAGGTCTAGCGTTGGCAATCGGCTCGATCACCCTGCCTGGTATGCTGGGTGCTCGCCTGGCGCGAAAATCTGTCATTCCAGGCCCCTCAGTGGACCACAGGAATTGCTTCTCTTCATTACATGATCGGCATATTCCCGGTAGAGATAATGCTAAGTGCGTGGGCCAGGGGGGTCAATGGTACGCAGGGACAGGCAGATTTTGAGGCCAGGACAGGCAAGTTGATCTGCATGAAAATCAGCGAAAGCCAATATAATGAAGCAGTAAAGGCGTGGAATGTGTTTTAGTAGACGAGCCGGGGAGAACAGGTAACCGAAATGAAAGCAGTTATATTTGGGGCAACAGGCATGGTCGGACAAGGCGTTCTACGAGAATGTCTGATCGATCCAGAGGTGGAGCGGATAATTACCGTAGGCCGGACTGAGCCAGATATCAGCAATCCCAAACTTCAAAATATCATTCTGGCAGACATGTTCAACTACACTTCCATCGAGCCGCAACTGACGGGCCTCGACGCATGTTTTTTCTGCCTGGGCGTCTCGGCCGCAGGTCTGTCCGAAGAGCAATACGAAAAGCTGACGTTCACCCTCACGCTGGCCGCTGCGGAAACATTATCGCGGCTGAATCCATCGTTGACCTTCATATACGTTTCCGGCGCAGGCACGGACAGCTCGGAAAAAGGCCGCATGATGTGGGCGCGCGTAAAAGGCAAAACGGAAAATACATTGTTGGGCATGCGTTTCAAAAGTGCATACATGTTTCGGCCGGGAATCATTCAACCCGCGCATGGAGAACAATCCAAAACCAGGGCGTATCGTATCGGCTACGCGTTGTTCAGGCCCGTATTTCCATTGCTCCGACTCTTTTTGCGGCGGCAAATTTTAACCACAGAAGAAATTGGCCGCGCTATGATCAACGTCGCGCGCCGTGGAGCTTCAAAGAAAATTCTGGAAGTTAGCGACATTTCCGCCTGCGCCAAATCAGAGTCAATAGCTTCGTAAAAACGAAGAATAGAAGAGACCGGGGAACGCGCGCTGGATATCAGCGAAACTTTTGTCATGTGCTACTCTTTGGTGTTTTCCTGGCGACTTTGGAGGAACGATGAAATTGGATCTTCTGGCGATTGCGGCGCACCCGGACGATGTCGAACTCACATGCGGCGGCACACTCCTGAAAGCCACGGATCAGGGCTACCAGACCGGCATCCTGGATTTGACCGCCGGCGAAATGGGCACCCGCGGAACTCCGGAAACGCGTTTAAAAGAATCCGCGAAAGCCGCGAAAATTTTGCGCGTGGCGCACCGCGAAAATCTTCGCCTGCCCGATGCCAATCTGGAGGTCACTAAGGAAACCAAGCTGGCCGTCGCCCGGCGTATTCGCGCGCTCAAGCCGCACACGGTGATTCTTCCCTACTGGGAGGGCCGGCACCCGGACCATTACACCGCTGCGCGACTCGCGTACGAGGGCTGCTTCCTGGCGGGCCTAAAGCAGCTTCCCATCGAGGGCGAAGCCTTTCGCCCGTTTAAGATTTTGTATTCGACCGTGTATTTCCGTGAGGTGCGACCAACCTTTGTAGTGGATATTTCAAAGTTTTTCGAACGACGATATGACGCCATTCTCGCCTACCACTCGCAATTCAATCCCAAGGCGAGGGATAAGGCCAACGACAAGAAATCCAAAGTGGATATCCCCCTGGACCGCCTGCACCACGAGGTAAACCTGATTGCCCGGTATTACGGGCAAATGGCAGGCGTGGAATATGCCGAGCCGTTTGTGTTGAAAGAAGTGATGCAGGTGGAGGACGTCGTAAAACTGCCTGTGCGTTCGATTTAGGCGGCTTATTTTAGAGGAGAGAGTCTAAAGCCCTTCGTTTTCCTGAGCCATCGAGTACCCGGGTAAACCCTGGCCTTCAGGGCGACGTTCGACTTTCACGCGGATCATGGACTCGGTGGCCGCGCCAGTGGGGCGCAGAACAGCAATCGTGCTCAAAGCCTCGTTGTAAAGCTTCGTCACGAGGAAGGTTTCAGCCGTGCCGACTTTCTTCCAGACCTGCCCGATACGTATCTGATGCTCCGCAATCGCCATATTCTGAGGTTAGAGATAACTCTGGCGGGTGTCAATTGCTTGAACATGCGGGTTTTCCACACTGGACGGGAAACCTATTTGCTCCCGCGTACATCTGACGGCCAAGGGTGTACTCTCGGATGGAAAGCGCGTAATGTATACTGTAGCAGTTGCACGTTCAGGAGGAGCCATGAGACGCCTCTCAAATGGCATTATTGGAATTATTTTTGCGCTGGTCGTGTGCGTCCCCGCAGGATTTGCCGCGCAGCAACAAACACAGCAGCAACCTCAGCCACAAACGCAACAACCCCCTGCTGCCCCAGATGCGGCCCATCAGCCACAAACGCAGGATCAGAGCGCGCCCGCTACCTCCGACGAAGACGCCACGATGAAGGGCGTTAAGCCCGGCACCGACAAGGACGTCAATTCCATCGGCAACCGTGGTGTGGGCAATGGCGTGAACCTGTATTCCCTGCAGCGCGAAATCGCCCTCGGAAAACAGGCGGCGATGGAAGTCGAAAAAACCGCGCGCATGATTAATGACCCCATCGTCACCGAATATGTGAATCGCGTGGGGCAAAACCTGGTGCGCAATTCCGACGCGAAAGTTCCCTTCACCATCAAAGTAATCGATTCGGACGAAATCAATGCGTTTGCCCTGCCCGGCGGATTTTTCTATGTGAATAGCGGTTTGATTCTCCGCGCGGATGAAGAAGCTGAACTCGCGGGCGTGATGGGCCATGAGATCGCGCACGTTGCCGCGCGGCATGGAACAAAAACCGCCACCAAAGGCGAGATTATGCAATGGGCCACCATCCCGTTGATTCTCTTGGGCCCCGGCGGCTGGGCGGGATATGGCCTTTACGAAGGCTTGAACCTCGCCATTCCGATGAGCTATTTGAAATTTACACGTGACGCCGAGCGCGAAGCCGATTTTCTTGGCTTGCAATATATGTACAAATCAGGGTACGACCCCAACGCTTTCGTCAGTTTCTTTGAAAAAATTGAGGCGGAAGAGCGGCGGCGCCCCGGCAGCATTCCCAAGGTTTTCTCGACGCATCCGCCGACTCCGGACCGCGTGCAGAAAGCGCAGGAAGAAATCGCAACCATCCTTCCAGCGCGCGATGAATACGTAGTCACGACGTCGGAGTTCGATACGGTTAAGGCGCGGCTGCGCAAGATCGAGAACAAGAACAAGCTGGACGATAAGAAAAATTCGGCGGATAAGCCTACTCTGCGAACGCGGACCGAACAAACGCCGGCGGATAAGCAAGATAAGACGGGCTCGCAATCGCCGCAATCCGGTGGCGGCGACGATTCCGATCCGGATCGCCCGGTGCTGAAGAAGCGCACGGATGATGGCAGCGGATCGGGCGGTGGTTCTGGCAGTGGATCAGGTTCCGGGTCTGGCTCTGGCTCAAGCACAGGCACAGGTTCAGGCTCCGGCACCAACTAACCGCGAATTATTTCGGTAAATGAACAAAAAGCCGTCCGGGATGCCGGACGGCTTTTTGTTTTATCCCCGCATAAACTTGATGAGCGCATGTAGCGCTCGTCTTCAGGCGAGCATCGGGATTATTGCAGGGCCGAAGTGCTCGCCTGAAGGCGAGCGCCACAACGGCATACATAAATCGAAAATTTAGGAGAACTACGACGTACTCGGCAGGTGTACGATTCCCATTCGGCGCATCTCATCCGCATAATATTTGCGGTAGAGCACGTCCCACTCTTCGCTTCCTTCCAGAATTTCTTTCTTTTGCGAGCTGATCTTTTTGCGGACTTCGGCGTCCACTGCCTCTTCTTCCTTCAACAAATCCTGCAGGATTTGCAGGGCCTTTTGGCGAATGGTGTCCCGGTCTTCGATGAATTCCACATCGTCGCAAGCAACCAGAACATCGGTGATCACATGGGAAAGGCGAATAGATTTTTCGCGGGTGAGTCGCATCAGTGGGTTATCGAACTTCCCTTTCCTCGTGGATCAACGCAGAATCAGCTTTCTTTGCCGGGCCAGTTCGCCCTTCACTTTTTTGTACATTTCCTGGTACTGAACGCCTGTGCGACGCATTTCATCAGCATGCTTGGTTAGAATTTCGCGCACTTCTTCGTTCAGGCGGTCTTCCACGCTGATCTCCTCCTGCATGGCAACTCGCACTCGCTGTGTAACGGACGCTGCATCCGGCGCTTCAATCACTTTGGCGGCAAGCAGGCGCTTTACCACTTCTCCTGCCATATATCCGACGTAATCGCGCGAAAGCAGCATCGTTTAAGCCCTCAGAAGAATTCGGAAAAGAAGTTTACTGTCCCATGAGAAGAAGGTCAAGGAAGGTTCGCAGGTGATGGCGGGGCGAATTGAATTGCACAAACGAAAAGCGCCCGCCCAAAAAGCGACCGGCCGCTACATAACCAAATTCGACGTTTTCCGGTTATCGTGGTGGCCTCTTCGTCCCGCGTTTTTCGGGACGAAGAGGGCAGGTTAGACCTCAAATCGAGCCTCCCTCAGCTAACCCGTTTACGCCGTGGATTTTATTTCGCCGTGATTTGTAAATAATTACGGACGTGCCTATATTGTCTATTCCTATGCTCACTCGGCCCATTCCATCCAGCGGCGAACTCCTCCCTGTCATCGGCATTGGCACTTATAAAGGTTTTGACGTTGGCTCCAGCCGGGACGCGCGCGCCAAGGTCGGCAAAGTCCTGCGGACTCTCTATTCGCAAGGTGGCAGCGTCGTGGACAGCTCTCCGATGTACGGCCGGGCCGAAGAAGTTGCGGGAGATTTGATCGCCGAACAAAACTCGCACGAGAAGACCTTTATTGCCACAAAAGTTTGGACCGAAGGCCGAACCGCAGGCATCGAGCAAATGAAGCGGTCGATGAAACTGTTGCGCGTCGAGCAAATTGACTTGATGCAGATTCACAATCTGGTTGATTGGCGCACGCATCTGGCGACACTTCGCGCTTGGAAAGAGGAGGGCCGCATCCGCTACCTGGGCATTACGCACTACGCCTCCAGCGCCTATGCGGACCTGGAAAAAATCATGCGCGCCGAATCGCTCGATTTCGTACAACTGAATTATTCGTTGGATGAACGCCAGGCGGAGCAACGGCTTTTACCTCTCGCCGAGGAGCGTGGGATCGCGGTTCTGGCAAACCGCCCATTCGGCCAGGGAAGTTTACATAAAGGCCTTCACGGAAAACCACTTCCTGCATGGGCTCGCGAGAGCGGTTGCGAAACGTGGCCTGAAATCCTGTTGAAATTTACACTGGCTCAAAAAGCAGTGACTTGCGCAATCCCGGGAACCGGAAATCCGCAACATATGGTGGAAAATTGCCGGGCAGGCGATGGCCCCACGCTGGATGCATCGCTCGTGAAAAAATTAGCGGAGTATTGGGAGTCGGGGCTTAAGTAGGACAGGCTTCAGCCTGTCTTCTTTTGACTTTTGCAGCAATGACAGAAGTCAAAACCGGACAGGCTAAAGCCTATCCCACTTAAACCTATGAAATTTTCAGCAGCTTGCTCATCGTTCCGCCGAGGATGGCGATCCGATCCGTATCGCTCAAGCCGGGCTGCGACAGCACGTAATCGACTGGCGCAAAATCCCACGGAAACGGATAGTCCGTGCCCAAGCCGACCTGGCCCGCGCCGACCACTGCGATCAAGTGCCTTAACGCTTCCGGATTGAAAACAATCGTATCCACATAAATTTTCTTCAGGTATTCCGAGGGCTTCATCTTGAGTGTTTTGTTGCACTCTTTGGGAAACACGCGGCAACCCTGATCGATTCGTCCGTCATAGCTGGGCAAAAATCCTCCGCCATGCGCTGCGCAAATTTTCAGATTTGGAAATTTATCGAGCGTCCCCTCCAGAATCAAATGAGACAGACACATGGTGGTTTCCAACGGATTCCCAATGACATTGCTCAACACGCCATTCCCCTGCACGCGGTTGCGAATTCCAGTGGCGTTGGCGCTGTCCTGCGGGTGAATAAAGATGAGCGCCTGCAACTCCTCAGCCTTCGCCCAGAAAGGATCGAATTCCGGCGATGACAATTCCTTGCCCTCGCAGCTTCCACCAATGCCCACGCCGCGCAATCCATATTTTTTCATGGCCACTTCAAGCTGCTGCGCGGCCAACTCCGGAAATTGCAACGCCACCGTAGCGAAGGCAACAAATCGATCAGGGTGCGTGGCGCACAATTCCGCTAATTTCTGATTTTGCAGGTCGATCAATTTGGCGACGAGTTCCCTGTCCGCGGAATACCAGAAAGAGTTAATACTGACGGCCTGGACGTCGATGCCCATTTCGTCCATGGTTTGAATGCGCGCAGGAGTCAGTCCTGCATCATCGTATCCGCCTTGCGCGAGCCCCGCTCCGAGCCGCCGCTCAATTTTCGTGCCCTTCAAGAGATCCGTAACTTCCGGCACGCTCACGTGGCAATGAATGTCCACGGTCTTCACGCGGCGATTTCCTACCATCACAGGCTTGTGCTTCACGCCGCTGCCCACCTGCGCCGGCCGACCTCCGGCCATCGCATCGCAGATCGAGCAGCCCGTAAACACCACGCCCGCGGACGCGCCCACCACACTCTTAATAAAATCCCTGCGATTTCGCATAAGTAATTCTCCTTAAACGGCCCTCGAAACTTTTGCCGCGGCACTCTCCGCTTTTCTCCGCATTTCTCAGTGTCCTCTGTGTTAAATCTTTTCAAACCTCAACACAGAGCACACAGAGAAAAACGGAGAACCACAGAGCTAATCAGTATTGTATCGATTCCGACCGGAAGTCTATCGGCAGCAGCACCGCATGTCGATAACAAAATAATTGCGGACATTTTATTCGCTAAAGTAAGTAATGTCCGTCGCCTTACGTAGTGGCCGGCCGATCTGTGGGCGGGCACTGTGCTCAAATGGCAAAATTGCCCGGAACAATCATGCGTCCCCGTTCCGCTGGAACACGCAGGAATTCGCGTTTACACTGGAAGCGAGAAATCCGCAAAGGGTTTCCGATATTTATATTTTCGCAAAATCTGGAGGCACAAACATGAGCTTGCCGACACGTCCACTGGGTTCCAGCGGATTGCAAATCACCACCGTAGGTTTTGGCGCATGGGCGATCGGCGGAGGCGGGTGGGCCTTCAGCTGGGGGCCGCAGGACGACAACGAATCCATTGCGGCAATGCACCATGCTCTGGAATTGGGCATCAACTGGATCGACACTGCCGCCGTGTACGGGCTGGGCCACTCGGAAGAAGTGGTCGGAAAACTTTTGAGGGATTTGCCCACATCGCAGCACCCGTTGATTTTCACCAAGTGCGGACTCATCTGGGACGAAAAAAATCCCATGTTGCAGGCCAAGCGAATTCTCAAGCCGGAAATGATTCGCCTGGAATGCGAAGCATCGTTGCGCCGCTTGGGCGTGGAGCGCATCGACCTGTACCAATTTCACTGGCCGGACGAAGTGGGCACGCCCATTGAGGATTCCTGGGCCGAGATGGTGAAGCTCGTCGAGCAGGGAAAAGTGCGCGCCGCCGGAGTATCGAATTTCACTGTGGAGTTGCTTGAAAAATGCGAAGCGATTCGCCATGTCGATTCCCTGCAGCCGCTGTTCTCCATGATCAGCCGCGCCGCTGGAGAACATTTATTGCCGTGGTGCAAAAATCACGACACCGGCTCCATCTGCTACAGCCCGATGCAATCCGGAATTTTGACGGACGGATTTACCGCCGAGCGCGTAGCGAAAATGGCGAGCGATGATTGGCGGCGGCGCGGCGGCGAATTTCAGGAACCGAAACTCAGCCGCAACCTCGCCCTGCGCGACGCGCTGAAGCCGATCGCCGCGCGCCACGCCGTTTCCGTTTCCGCAGTTGCAGTGGCGTGGACGCTTTGCTGGCCGGGCTTAAGCGGCGCCATCGTCGGCGCGCGCACTCCAGCGCAAGTCGATGGATGGATCAAAGCCGCCAGCTTGCACCTCACGCAGGAAGACCTCGCAGAAATCGCGGAAGCCATTTCGCGAACGCAGGCAGGTTCGGGCCCTGCACAACCGCAGTTAAGCGCCGCATCCATAAGCGGGAACGCCTTATAAATTTCAGTTTCACGGAGGTTTTCGTGGCATAGGCTTCAACCTGTGGAATTTGGGCCTTGCAAGGACTAAACCCCACAGGCTGAAGCCTATGCCACAAAAATCTAAAAATAAAAAACGGCGGCACCCATTTCGGATGCCGCCGCTTTTAATTTGAGACGCTGAAGCCTGAACTAGAAGCTCAGGCTGAGCGACATTTGAACTTGCCGCGCGCTGCTGATGGTCTTGGTGACTTGGCCAAGGCCGCCGGGAGAGTTAAAGAAAGGGCTACCAAAATTGTCGGCGTTGGAGCAGCCAGTGGTTTGAGCTGGAGATGTGCATAAGCCTGAAACGGGATATGCGCTGAAGGCTAGGTTTTGCGTGACATTGTCAATCGGGACATCGAAGCTGGGAGTATTGGTCAGGTTGAAGACATCAAGGCTGTACTTCAACACAAAGCGTTCCGTCAACTGCGTCGACTTGAGGATTGAGATATCCGCGCGACGCTGCCACGTTTGCCGGAAAATATTGCGCTGGCCTGAGGTGAAATTGGTTTCGAACGTATCGCCGGAGGGATTATTCGACGATGCTCCGGGAATCGCGCCGTTTAAGTCGCCCGGACTAAGCAGAGGCAAAGCAAAGCAGGAGGCCTTTAGGGCCGGAAGGCCGGGAGTTGTTCCCTTCGCCCCGGTTACCGCGCTTTTTGCCGTGCAACCAGGAGCCAGCGGATCGATCGGATTTGTGATCCCGTCGAAGATGCTGTAGTAAATGCTCCCGACAGCTCCGGAATAGTCGATTACGCTAAACGGCTGCCCGCTCTGGATAGTTATAAGTCCCTGAACAGCCCAGCCGTCGGCCAGTTTACCCTCCCACGAATTGGGCATGAAGAACTTCGGAAGCTCATAGTGATAGTCGATATTGAATACGTGCGTCCGATCAAAGTCCGACGGGCCGTAGCCATCCCGAATGTCGAGCGGGTTATTACCGTTGTAAAACAGTCCCAAGGCACTCTGCTCATCGAACGAGCGCGAGTAAGTGTAGGAAACACCAAGCTGAAGGCCATGGCTGAGTCTCTTCTCGACGTGCGCCTGCAGGGCGTTGTAGGACGAGATGCCTTCCGCTTTGTAAAGTTCCGATTCCGCCGCATACCCGATGTATGGAACGCGCAAATTAACGTTGCCGCCCTCCGGATTTGCCAAATACGGCTGGCCGTTGGGCAAATTAGCAGGGCAAAAGTTCCCGAAAATATCGCAACCGGCTTGCTGCACGGTCATTCCATACGTATAGGACTGGGCAAACGGCGAGCCACTGGGGTTAGCACAGACCGGGGCAGTCCCGCACAGTTGATTCGATGGAGATGCAATCCTCGATTGATTAAACGGTATAGGGATGATTTCGTGCCGCCCGAGAGCGTTCACGTATCCGATGTCAACCGCGAGATCATTACTCGGCTGCCACTGGATATCCAGTGTGCTGTTCAGCGTATAAGGAAGCTTATTTCCCCGGTCGTAAGCCCCCAAATAGAAGGGCGTCGGATTCAGTGTATTCTGAGCGCCAGGGAGACAGACTGGACTTGGATTATTATTGTTGGCAAGCGTGCACGCGTTAGGCAGAATTACGCCGCTCGCATTCCCGGCAGGCTGTACGAGAGTGTCTCCCCAGGGTCTTTGAAGAGTAGCCGAGCAATTGTCGGCGGGAATATTGCAGGACTGTGTGGCCACAAAGGGCTGCTGCTGATTGACACCGAACGGCCCGCCACCAGTAATGTTCTGGGTAAGACCCGGTGACAAGTACGCGTATAGTTCGCCGCGGTCGTAATACATTCCCCAACCGGCGCGAACCACGAATTTACTGCCGAACATCTTCGGGTTCCATGCTACGCCAAGACGGGGAGCAAATCCCCATTGCCGACCGGTCAGCGTAGTGTTGCTAACACCAGGCGTTCCGGCCTTCGGGTTATTCCCGGCAACGATCAGGCCGTTTGAAGCCAGCGTATCTGTCGTCGGGTCATAAGAGTACTTTGTCGGATCGAAATTAAGCAGATTGCCGTTCTTCTCGGTCAACCCGCCATCCCAGTCAAACCTGAGTCCGGCGGTGATGGCCAGGTTGCTTTTCCATTGAAACTTATCCTGGATGTATTCGCCGGTTTCTTTCGCGCGCCAGTACCGATTGGCATTGCCAACCAGCAAGGCGGTAATATTATAAACATAGTTAGGTGTAAGACTTCCAACTAGCAGGTTGTTGAAATCCGCAGCGGCAATCATTCCCTGCTGGTTTCTTTCATCCTTGGTGTTGAGCTGCGTGTACGCGTAGCTTCCGCCGAATGTGATCGTGTGGCG
>DATAPT010000279.1:0-1885 GCA_036265065.1 Candidatus Acidiferrales bacterium
AAAGGCGATGATCGCCGTGCGTGTAAACTTGAGCAAGAAATAGCGCAGCGCGCCAATTGCAATCGCATGCGATATTTCGCTGCGTTCGCTCGCCGACAATTCTGGATGGCGCTCGTCAACCTCGGAGCTCGCTGCGGATTCCAGCCGGTCCAGCAGATCATCGGCCTTTACGCCCAGGCCTTTGCGGCCACTGACTTCGACGTACGGCTTCCTGGCGTCTTCCTCGCTGAGCGTGTAGCCGAGTTCAGCGGCGCAACGCGGCGTGAGCGCAACAATCTCGTAAGAGAAATGAATCGAGCGCGCAGCCTGATCGTCAAAACCGAGCGCTCGCAAACCTGCGTTCACAACATTTTGCAGATAAGCTTGCCGAGCGTCGATCACGTTGTACACAATTGCAGCGCGTCCGAACGCGGGCGCGGAGGAATCGCCTGCCGCGGCCGTGCTGGACCACAACGTGTGCCCCGCGGGATAGGTATAAAATTTTTCGTAGTGAAAATCGCGCCCCAGCAATCCGAATTTCCAGAGTTGATAGGCAATGTCTTTTCCGACGTATGTAACCGTTCCATTGGAGCGCACGATTACTTTGGCATCGTCATCTTCCTCGGCGGGCCCGCCCGTTGCTTCATTCGATCCATCGGCGGCAAAATCATCGTCCCCTTCGGCGGCGCCCGCGCCATCCTTCATGCGCATTACCCAGCAGCCGGAGTTTTTTCCTGCCGCAGCCAGGTGAATCGCGTTGCGCTGCTTCAGAAGCTCGAATGCCGCATCCCAAAATTTCAGGTGCAGAATTTCGCTCTCGCGAGGCAGTAGATCATATTCAATTCCCAGCCGCTCCATCGTCAGCAAGTGGCAGCGCACAATCGCTGGAGCGACGATGCCCGCCATTTCCGATGCCTCGCCAGCGCCTTCTTCAATCGATTTCAGGGTTTCGCCGCGCAAATTCAGGCGCGTCTTGTCCTTGTCGAAAAAGCGGGAAACGCTGGCGTACAAATCCCAGCAGTAATAATCGAATTTCGGTTCCGCGGCGAGCGCGCGAACTTCCGCCGCTGATTTTTTTGCGATGTGCAGAAACCCGATGACCACATCCGCTACCTGCACCCCGGTATTGTCGATGTAGTTTTGAACTTCCACGCGTTGCCCGGCGCGGCGCAGCAGGCGCACAAACGTGTCGCCCAGCACGGCATTGCGCAGGTGTCCGATGTGCGCGGCTTTGTTTGGATTGATGTTGGTGTGTTCGACGATGCACTTGGGCGCGTCGGCCGCGAATCCAGCCCGCTTCGTATCGAGCTCTTTCAGAGATCCAGCCAAAAACGCAGTGCGCGAAAAATAAAAATTCACGTAGCCCGCGCCCGCTACTTCCACGCGTTGCACACCCTCGATAGGCGGAAGCTGCACGGCAATTTCCTGCGCGATTTGGCGAGGGGCGCGCTTCAGTCGCTTGGCCAGCTCAAAACAAACGGGCGTGGCGGCTTCGCCCATCTCTATGCGGGGAGGTTTCTCCGTAACGATGGTGACGTCCAGCTTGTAGTGTTTCTGAATATGGGCCGCGAGCGCGGCGCGAACGCGTGCTACGAGAACGTTGACCAAGTGGCTCCCATCCGAATAGAGAAAAAGCAATTATAGGGAACGCGCGGCGAAAGTGGAATGCGGAATGTGCGCACGGCGGGGCCGAAAAGCTAGAAGCTCTAACACAGAGGACACAGAGAAAAGAGGAGGAAATCGGAGAAAAGTGTGGAGTGACTTAGAAAAGCGGAGAGTGGCGAGTATAGGTTGACAGGATCAAGTGAAATTCCAACTTTCGATATACAAAATGATTCCATCGGGATGTCACGGACATCTCGGCCTTTCTCCTCTTTACTCTGTGTCCTCTGTGTTAAATCTTTTA